>NZ_RCVK01000147.1:0-106096 GCF_003667485.1 Micromonospora sp. BL1 | reverse complement strand
GGCCGAGCGGGCGGCGGCTCGCGCGGCGGAGCGGCGAGACAGGGGCAGACGTGGTCCGGGTCGGCGGCGGCGCGGGCCAGCCCGGCCACCTGGGCGGCGAGCGGGTCGTCGGGGTCCAGGTGCAGGCGGCACAGCTCCTCGGCGAGCGTCAGGTGCTCGTGGGAGTCGGCGTACCGGCCGCAGTCGCGTTCCATCGCGCCGAGCTTCGCCAGCATCTTGATGCCGCTGGGGTGGCCGTCGCCGTAGACCTCCCGGTGCAGCTCCCAGGCGTCCTGCAACCGGTCGCGGGCCACCTCGCACTGGCCGCGCGCGTACTCCACGGTGGCCAGGTCGGCGTGTGCGGCGAGGACCCGCTGCGACTCCGGGCCGTCGCGGGCGGTCAGCTCGATGATGACGTCGGAGTAGAGCCGGGCCGCCCGGGCGTCGCTGCCGACCCGGTGCAGCACCGCGGCGAGCGTCGCGGCGGCGGTGACGGTGCGCTCGTCGGAGCGGCCGTGCAGCCGGGTGGCCGCCGCGTACGCGAACGCGGCCCAGCCCCGGGCGGAGTGCGGCTCGCCGAGCGCGACCAGCACCCGGGCCTGGAGACCGGCCGCCTCGGCCAGCTCGGGGGAGGCGTTGCCGGGGCGGGGATCGGCGTCGCTGAGCGCGTCGGCGAGCAGCCGTTCCGCGCCGGTGAGGTCGCCTTCGGACACCAGTTGGTGCGCCTGGACGGTCAGGTCAGCGAAGCCGGAGGACACGCCCCATCGTGCTCGTCCGGCGACGGTATGTACAAGACCCGGAGTGGATCAGTTTGGTCCCGAATCCGTCAGGTGGTCGGCGAGCGTCTCGCTGATCCGGCGGAGCTGGTCGACCTGGGCCGGGCTGAGCGCGTCGAACAGGTGCCGGCGTACCCCCTCGACGTGGCCGGGCGCGGCGGCGGCCAGGGTGGCGAAGCCCTCGTCGGTGAGCACGGCGACCTGCCCGCGCCGGTCGGTGGGGCAGTCCTCCCGGCGGATCCACCCGGACGCCTCCAGCCGGGCGGCGGCGTGGGACAGGCGGCTACGGGACGAGCCGGTCAGCTCGGCCAGTTCGCTCATCCGCAGCCGCCGGTCGGGGGCCTCGGAGAGGCGGACCAGGATCTCGTAGTACGCGTGCGGCATGCCCGCGTCGTGTTGCAGCTCGCGGTCGAGCGTGTCCATCAGCGCCCGGGAGGCGGTCAGGAAGGCACGCCAGGTCCGCTGCTCGTCGGGGTCCAGCCACCGGGTCATGACGCCCATCATATCGCAGATAGTTGAACGCTCAACAAAACCGGGGTACGGTCGACGGCATGGGCATCCACCGACTCAACCACGCCGTCCTATACGTCAGTGACCTGGAGCGCAGCGTCGCCTTCTACGGCGACGTGCTGGGCTTCCGCCGGGTGCCGATGACGCCCGAGGGCTTCCGCGGCGCCGCGTTCCTCCAGGCGCCCGACTCCACCAACGACCACGACCTCGGCCTGTTCGAGATCGGTGCGGCGGCCGGGGCGTCCCAGGCCGGCCGGGCCACGGTCGGGCTCTACCACCTGGCCTGGGAACTGGACACGCTCGACGAGCTGGCCGCGACCGCCGAGCGGCTGTCCGCCGCCGGAGCGCTGGTCGGCGCGTCCGACCACGGCACCACCAAGAGCCTCTACGGCCGCGACCCGGACGGGCTGGAGTTCGAGATCGTCTGGATCGTCCCGGCCGACCTGCTCGACGACGCCGCGCTCGCCGCGCGTACCCGCATCGGGCGGCTCGACCTCGACCGCGAGCGGCAGCGCTACGGCGGGCAGACCCGCGGCGGCGTGGGCATCTCCGTCCCGGTCTGAGCGGGGTTCACGGCCGGGCCCGCCGCGCCGTGCGGTAGAAACGGCACCATGTCGACCGACGCCGTCCTGCGCGAGCTGCTCGTCCGCCAGCTCGACCACTGGCTCCCCGCCGCGCTGCACCGGGCGCGGCGGGCCACGCTCGCGCTCGCGTACGCCGGGGGTGACGCCGCCGGCGCGGAGGAGGCGTTGCGGGTGGTGGCCGAGTTCGCCGACCGGCTGCGCGGGCGGCGGCTGACCGTGCTCGTGGTGGCCGACGACGGCACCGACCTGCCGGCCCGTCTCGGCGCCGCCGAGGCCGCGCTGCCCGCCGACGTCGCCGTGCACCTCGTGCCCGGCGGCCCGGACCGGCTGCCGGTGGCGCTCAAGGCCGCCGGGGCTGCCGGCGCGCCGTTGCTCGTCGTGGCCGACGGCGCCGACCCGGACCCGGCCCTGCTGGCCGCCGCCGCGTCCGGGCGCCCGGCCGAGCTGCTGCTGGTCACCACGCCCGGCCGGTCGCTGCGCCCGGCGCTCACCGGTGCCGGGTTCCCGCTCGTCACCGAGGTCGAGCTGGTGCCCGACGGGGACGGCCCGGCGCGGCTGCTCGGCTACGCCACCGGCTCCGACCGGGCGCTGGAGGCGGTCAAGGAGGCGCTCTGGGCGGTCGACGAATACGCCGGTGTGCGCTACCGCGACCCGGCCGACCCGCAGGGGCGGCTGCTCGACATCTCGCTCGAACCCGAACCCGGCCCGCTGCGCCGGGAACTGCTGGCCGAGCTGGCCCGCTCCGGCCCGCGTACGGTCACCGAGCTGCGCCGCTTCGCCACCACGTCGACCGTCTACCGGGCCGCCGACGCCAACCGGGCGCTCGCCTCGCTGCTCGCCTCGGGCGCGGTGACCCGCGACCCGGAGCACGGCCGGCTCGGCGGGGACGTGTCGATCAGCGCCGTCCCGAGCGCTGGGTCATCTGCTTGACCACTATCGACGCTCCGGTGGCGACCACGCCGATGCTGAACACCATCTGCGCGCACACCGCCACCCGGGCGATCTGCCCCTGGGCGTGCACGTCGCCGTAGCCGACAGTGGTGAGTGTCGTGAGCGCGAAGTAGAGCGCGTCGACCCGGGTGTGCAGGCCGACGAACTCGCCGGGCCGGGTGTTCGCCACCACGTAGTCGCCGAGCGCGAAGACCAGCAGCCCGGCGACCAGCGCGACCGCGAGGCGGGTCAGCGCCCGGTCCTCGTCCCGGCCGGTCGGCTGGTCCCGGACGAGCTGGCGGCGGACCTGGCCGGTGACCAGGAACGCGATCACCGCCACCAGGACCGCGGTGCCGATCGAGCGCAGGGCCAGCCGCAGGCCGTTCGGGTCGGCCTCGACCGGCACGAGGAAGTAGCCGACCAGCATGAGCGCGCAGGCCGCTACGGCCCGCCGTCGCAACCGCCGCAGGAACACGTCCGCCATGCGGCGATTCTCCGGTCGCCGGGACGCCGTGACGGGCGGAACCGCAAACCCGGCCGCAGACGACGAGCGGGGTGCCGGCGGTCAGCCGGCACCCCGCTCGTCGCCCGGGAAAGGTCAGGCCTTGTCCTGCTTCCAGGACAGCGGCCCCGGAAGGTCCACGCGGTGGGCGCGGGTGTTCGAGTTCCAGGACCAGCGGCCGATCTTGATGCTCCACGACGAGAAGCCGTTCTGGGTGAAGTGGAGGATCAGCGGCCCGTACTTCTTACGCTTGCGGAACTGGACGCCCATCGGGGGTGCCTCCTTCTCTCCCTGCCTCTGCAGTCGTCTGCATGCCTTCGCGGCAACGAACATGCCCGGATCGACGATTCGCGAAACCCTGCCCGGTCCGCTCTGGACGGTGGGACTGCCACCCGGCAAAATCTCTATCCAACGGGTAGGTGTTAAGGAGTCGTAAATGCTGGTGGAGGCGGGTCGTAACAAAGCCAGCGACGAAAGTCTCACTGGATGGAAGGGCATTGACCGGCGTGGAGAACGGTCGGCAGCATGAGGGCATGTCGCAGCGGGACGAGCTTCTCCTCACCGCTCGCGTGCACGTCGACCTGGTCCGGCACGCGAGCGCGCTCTGTTGAGCCGAGCGCTCGTCGTTCCCTCTCCGCCCGTCCGTTCCCGCAGCCGGCGCACCGTGGCCCGGCGCGGTGCGGCGTGCTCCCCGGCCCCGCGCGGGCCCCCTCCACCGCATCGTGGACAGATCAGGAGACTCCGCCATGCCCTCGACCCGATCACCGCGGCGTGCCCTCACCGCCGCCGTCGCCCTGCTCGCCCTCACCACCGCCACCGCGTGCGGCGCCGACGCCGCCGGCGGCGCACAGACCAAGGAACTGCGCTACCAGGGTTCGGTGGGCCAGGTGACCCTCCCCGAACTCGCCGCCGACCTCGGCTACCTCGGTGACGTCAGGCTCAACTGGATCGGCAACGTCACCGGCGGCCCGGCCGACATCCAGGCCACCGCGACCGGCCAGAGCGACTTCGGCGGCGCGTTCAACGGCGCGATCGTCAAGCTCCAGGCCGCGAACGCCCCGATCACCGCCGTGGTCAGCTACTACGGCTCCGACGCGCAGACGTACCAGGGCTACTACGTGCTCGACGGCAGCCCGATCCGCGGCCCGCGCGACCTGATCGGCAAGCGGGTCGGCATGAACACGCTCGGCGCGCACGCCGAGGCCGTCCTGCGTACCTGGCTGGCCCGGGGCGGCCTCACCGCCGCCGAGATCGGCAAGGTCGAGCTGGTAGCGCTGCCGCCGGTCAACACCGAGCAGTCGCTGCGCGCCCGGCAGATCGACGTCGCCGTGCTCGGCGGCGTGATCCGCGACAAGGCCGTCGCCAACGGCGGCATCCGTACGGTCTTCACCGACTACGAACTCCTCGGCGCGTTCAGCGCCGGCAGCTACGTCTTCCGCGACGACTTCCTCACCCGTAACCCGGACACCGTCCGGACGTTCGTCACCGCAGTGGGCAAGGCGATCGAGTGGGCGCGCACGCAACCGCGCGAGACGGTGGTGGCCCGGCTCAAGGCGATCATCAGCAAGCGCGGGCGTAACGAGGACACCACGCTCGTCGACTACTGGAAGTCCAGCGGCGTGGCCGAACCCGGCGGCGTCATCACCGACCGGGAGTTCGCCACCTGGATCGACTGGCTGGCCGACACCGGCGAGCTGAAGGGCGAGCGGCCGAAGCCGTCCGACCTCTACACCAACAGGTTCAACGCGGCCGCGACCCACGGCGGTGGCGCATGAGCACCGACAAGATCCTCTTCGACCGGGTGCGCAAGGTCTTCCCGGGGCGGCGTGGCGGCGGCGGCGCGGTCACCGCGCTCGACGGGCTCACCCTCGGGGTACGCCCCGGCGAGTTCCTCGTCGTCGTCGGCCCCAGCGGCTGCGGCAAGTCCACGCTGCTCGACCTGCTCGGCGGGCTGGCCACCCCGACCGGCGGGCAGGTGCTCGTCGACGGCCGCCCGGTCACCGGGCCCGGCCTGGACCGGGGCATCGTCTTCCAGCAGTACGCGCTGCTGCCCTGGCGCACCGCCGCCGGCAACGTCGCGTTCGGACTGGAGGCGAAGGGCCTGCCCCGCGCCGAGCGCGCCGACCTGGTCGCGTACCACCTCGACCTGGTCGGGCTGACCGGCTTCGCCGACCGCTACCCGCACGAGCTGTCCGGCGGCATGAAGCAGCGCGTCGCCATCGCCCGCAGCCTCGCGTACGACCCGGACGTGCTGCTCATGGACGAGCCGTTCGCCGCGCTGGACGCGCAGACCCGCGACTCGCTCCAGGACGAGCTGGTGCGGATCTGGCAGGCCACCGGCAAGACGATCGTGTTCATCACGCACGGAATCGACGAGGCGGTGCACCTCGGCCAGCGGGTCGCCGTGATGACGTCGCGGCCCGGCCGGATCAAGCAGGTCATCGACATCGAGCTGGGCGACCGGGAGGCGGAGGAGGACGTCCGCTCCACCGACGCGTTCCGCCACCACCGGCACCGCATCTGGACGCTGCTGCGCGACGAGGTACGCGCCGCGCAGTCCGCCGTACGCGAGGAGGCCCGCGTTGGTTGACGTCGCCGCACCGCCGGTCCGGCCGGTGGCGCCCCCCGCCCCGGCGGCCGTGCCCGCCCGGCCCCGCCGCCTGCTCGGCCTCGGCGGCCGGGTGCTGCACCGCAGCGCCGCGCTGCTGGCGCTCGCCGCGATCTGGGAGACGGTGCCCCGCGCCGGGCTGGTCGACCGGGTCTTCCTGCCGCCGCTGTCCGAGGTGCTCGCCGCCTGGTGGGAGCTGCTGCGCAGCGGGCAGCTCGCCGACCACGTCGGCGCCAGCCTCACCCGCTCGCTGACCGGGCTGGCGCTCGCCGTGGTCACCGCCATCCCGCTCGGCCTGCTGATCGGCTGGTACCGGCCGCTCGCGGACCTGCTCAGCCCGCTGCTGGAGGTGTTCCGCAACACCGCCGCGCTCGCGCTGCTGCCGGTCTTCGTGCTCATCCTCGGGCTCGGTGAGACGTCGAAGATCGCCCTGGTGGTCTACGCCTGCTCCTGGCCGATCCTGCTCAACACCGTCGCCGGCGTGAAGGGCGTCGACCCGCTGCTGATCCGCTCGGCCCGCTCGATGGGGCTCAACCACCTGCGGCTGTTCCAGAAGGTGATCCTGCCGGCGGCCGTGCCGACCGTGTTCACCGGCGTCCGGCTCGCCGGGGCGTACTCGATCCTGGTGCTCGTCGCCGCCGAGATGGTCGGTGCGAAGGCCGGGCTCGGCTACCTCGTCAACTACGCGCAGTACAACTTCGCGATCCCCGACATGTACGCCGGGATCATCACCATCTCCGCCATCGGGCTGGTGGTCAACCAGCTCCTCGTCGCCGGGGAACGTCGCTTCTCCACCTGGCGCGCCGACGTCACCACCGCCTGAGAGGAACCGCCATGTCCCGGACCCTGCACCTCAACGCCTTCCTGATGGGTGTCGGCCACCACGAGGCGGCCTGGCGGCACCCGCGCGCCGACCCGAGCCGCCTCGCCGACGTACGCCACTTCCAGGAACTGGCCCGCATCGCCGAGCGGGGCACGCTCGACTCGGTGTTCCTCGCCGACGGGCTCGCCGTCGGACCGGCCGTGCGGCACAACATCCAGGCCGTCTTCGAGCCGATCACGCTGCTCGCCGCGATCGCCACCGCGACCGAACACATCGGCCTGATCGCCACCGCCTCCACCACGTACACCGAACCGTTCAACCTGGCCCGCGCGTTCGCCTCGCTCGACCACCTCAGCGGCGGGCGGGCCGGCTGGAACATCGTCACCTCCGCCCAGGCCCGGGAGGCCCGCAACTTCAACCTCGACGACCACCCCGCCCACGCCGACCGCTACCGGCGGGCCGCCGAGTACGTCGACGTGGCGATCAAGCTCTGGGACAGCTGGGAGGACGACGCGCTGGTCCTGGACGCGGCCGCCGGAGTCTTCGCGGACACCGGCCGGGTGCACGAGATCGACCACGCCGGCGAGCGGTTCCGGGTCCGCGGGCCGCTGAACACGCCCCGCCCGCCGCAGGGCCGGCCGCTGCTGGTGCAGGCCGGCTCGTCCGCCGACGGCATCGCGTTCGCCGCCCGGTACGCCGAGGCCGTGTTCACCGCCCAGCAGACGCTCGCCGACGGGCAGGCGTTCTACGCGGCGCTCAAGCGGGCCACCGCCGACGCCGGCCGCGACCCGGAACTGGTGAAGGTGCTACCCGGTATCGCGCCGGTCATCGGGGGTACCGAGAAGGAGGCCCGTGCCCTCGCCGACGAACTGGAGGCCCTGATCGTGCCCGAGCACGCGCTCGCCCAGCTCTCCGGCATGACCGGCCTCGACCTGACCGGGCTGCCGCTGGACGGCCCGCTGCCCGACCTGCCGGACGCCGGTGCCGTGCAGTCCCACCAGAGCCGCTACCAGCTCGTCGTCGACCTGGCCCGGCGGGAACTGCTCACCCTGCGGCAGCTCATCGGCCGGCTCGGCGGCGGACGCGGGCACCGCGTCGTCGTCGGCACCCCGGAACAGATCGCCGACCAGATCGAGCTCTGGTTCACCCAGGGCGCCGCCGACGGCTTCAACGTCATGCCACCGCTGCTACCCGATGGACTGGAGGCCTTCGTGGACCACGTCGTACCACTGCTGCGCCGGCGCGGGCTGTTCCGTTCCGCGTACACCGGGCGCACCCTGCGCGAGCACTACGGCCTGCCCCGCCCGGCCAGCGTCTACGCGACCCGTGAGCTGGTGGCGTCGTGACCACCGTGGACCGGCCCGGCGCCGCCACCGTCGAGCTGCGCCCGGTCGACGTCGACTCGTTCCGCGGCCTGCTGCGCCGCCAGGCGTCCACCGTCACCGTGGTCACCACCCCCGGCCTGCGTGGCAACCGGATGCGGCCGGACCTGCCGCCGGCCGGCTTCACCGCCACCTCGTTCACCTCGGTGTCGCTCGACCCGCCACTGGTCTCGGTCTGCCTCGGCCGCGCCTCGTCGAGCTGGCCCACCGTCGAGCAGGCCGAGCACGTCGCGGTGCACCTGCTCGCCTCCGGCCAGCAGGAGATCGCGCAGATCTTCGCCACCAGCGGCATCGACCGGTTCACCGCCCACCCGGGCTGGACCACCGGGCCGTTCGGCGTGCCGCTGATCGGCGACGCGCTCGCCGTGCTGCTGTGCCGGGTGGTCCGCCGGATCGAGGCGGGCGACCACACCATCCTGCTCGGCGAGCCGCTCGCGCTCGGCGCGGGCGAGGACGGCGACCCGCTGCTGCACCACCGGGGCCGCTACATTACCACGCTCGGCGACTGGCCCGAGGCGTGGTGACCACCGCCGCCGACGAGCTGATCGCGCTCGACCGGGCCGCCCAGGACCTGCTGTTCCGGGCGGCCCGCACGGCCAACGCGTTCACCGACGAGCCGGTCGGCGAAGAGCACGTCCGTGCCGTCCACGACCTGGTCCGGTACGGCCCGACCGCGATGAACGCCCAGCCGCTGCGGGCGCTGCTGCTGCGCTCGGCGGCGGCCCGGGCGCGGCTGCTGCCGTACGTCAGCGCCGGCAACCGGGACAAGACGGCCTCCGCGCCGCTGACCGCGGTGCTCGCCGCCGACGTGGACTGGCACGACCGGCTGCCCGAGCTGTTCCCGCACCGCCCCGGCGCGCGGGACTGGTTCGCCGGCGACCCGGCCGGCCGGGAGGCGCAGGCCCGGTTCAACGCCGCGCTCCAGATCGGCTACCTGCTGGTCGGCGTACGCGCCGCCGGGCTGGCCGCCGGGCCGATGGCCGGGTTCGACGCGGCAGGCGTGGAACGCGAGTTCTTCCCCGGCGGGCGGCACCGGGTGCTGCTGCTGATGAACATCGGCCGCCCGGCGCCGGACGCCTGGCGGGAACGGCTGCCCCGCCTGCCCTACGAGGAGGTGGTCAGCACGCTGTGATCAGCGCGGCTCCCACGCGTCCGGCTGAGCGGTCAGCTTGCGCACGTGGGCCGGCAGCCGGCCGCTGACCAGCTCGTCCAGGCTCACCTCGTCGACCACCCGGCGCACCGACGCGCGCACCGCGACCCAGAGGCGGGGCAGGTTCTCCGCCGCCCCCTCGTACTGCGTCTCCTCGGGGCGCAGCCCGCGTACCCCCGCGAGCGGACCGTCGACGGCGCGCAACACGTGCCCGATGGTGATCTCCCGCGGCGGCCGGGCCAGCGTGTAGCCGCCCTCGGCGCCGCGCTGGGCCCGGACGACCCCGGCCCGGCGCAGGTCCGCCAGGACCGCCTCGAGGAACTTGCGCGGCATGTCCTGCTCCGCCGCGATGGCCTGGGTGGACAGCAGGGTGGGGTACGCGGTGGCCAGGCTCAGGGCTGCCCGGACCGCGTAGTCGCCGCGCGCGGAGATCTGCACAGTGCCATCATGCCTGGCCGCCGGGTGCGGGGGAGTCGGCGGGCGGCCGGGGTCGCACCAGACGGACGGGCAGCGGGCGTTCCCGCTCGGCCCGGAACGTCCCCGGGCTCACCCCGACCTCCCGGGTGAAGAAGCGGCCGAAGTTCGTCGGCTCGGGAAAACCCAGCTCCCGGCCGATCGCGGCGATCGACTCGTCGGTGGCGGCGAGCAGCCGGCACGCCTGCAACGCCACCCGCTCGTCGATCACCTGCTTGGCGCTGCGGCCGGTCACCGCCAGGCAGGCCCGGGTCAGGGTACGCACCGAACAGCCGAGCTGGGCGGCGTAGTCCTCCACCCGGCGGGTGTGCCGGTAGCCGCGTTCCACCTCCCGGCACAGCCGCCGGAACGTCTCCGTCTCGGCCCGGGGCGTCGCGCCGTTACGCGGATGCGGCAGCAGGCTCAGCCGCAGCAGCAGCACGGCGAGCTGGTGGCGCAGCAGCGCCGCGGCGGCCGGCACCAGCGCGTGCCGGTCGGCGTCCACGGCGAGCTGGCTCACCTCGCTGATCACCGCGTCCTCGTCCTCACCGGCGAGCTGGCGGTGGGCGGGCACCGCGTCCGGGTCGACGTCGAGGCCGCGCAGCGCGTCCGGCCGCCAGCTCACCACAGTCGCGTCGAGCTGGGCGCCGACGAACCGCAGCGCCTGGCCGGGGTGCGCGCGCAGCAGCGTGCCCGGACGGCAGGGGACCGGCCGGAAGTCCAGCTCGGCGGTGCCGTGGCCGTGGGTGACCAGGATCAGCAGATCGCGGTCGAGCAGGACCGGGCGGGGCCAGCCGGGCTCGGCGGCGAGGTCGCCGAGCACACCGGTGACGATCTCGTCGGTGCCGGGGCGGAACTCCGGCAGGCCGGTGCGGGTGGCCGGGGAGGGCTGACCGGTAGTGACCATCATCCCGACGGTAACCGGCAAGCCCGCACGTTGCATCTCGACGGTTTCACCCGCACGGGCCGCTCTTGTCGGCAGCCGAGCCGGACGGTTAGGTTACCGATCGGTAAGACCCGGGCCGGCGTGCGTTGCGCACCCGGCCACGCGGCCCCGGCCGACCGGCCCGCGGCCGGGCGACGGCGATGGGATGGGCATGACGGATCTGTTCTCGGTCGACGGCAAGACGGTCCTGGTGACCGGCGGCTCACGCGGCATCGGGCTGATGATCGCGCGCGGCTTCGTCCGGGCCGGCGCCAAGGTGATCATCTCCTCGCGCAAGGCCGACGTGTGCGAGTCGGTCGCCAAGGAACTGTCCGCCGAGGGCCACTGCGAGGCGATCCCGGCCGACCTGGGCAGCGACGCGGGCGCGCTGGCGCTCGCGGAGGCCGTGCGGGAACGCCACGACCGGCTGCACGTGCTGGTCAACAACGCGGGCGCCACCTGGGGCGCGCCGCTGGAGGAGTACCCGGAGGGCGCCTTCGACAAGCTGTGGGCGGTGAACGTCAAGGCCGTCTTCCGGCTCACCACCGCGCTGCTGCCGCAACTGCGCGCCGCGGCCGACGCCGACGACCCGGCCCGCGTGATCAACATCGGGTCGATCGACGGCATCCGGGTTCCGTGGATGGAGGTGTACGCGTACTCGGCCACCAAGGCGGCCGTGCACATGCTCACCCGTGGCCTCGCCCACCAGCTCGCCGGCGAGCAGATCACCGTCAACGCGATCGCGCCCGGACCGTTCGAGAGCAAGATGATGGCGTTCGCGCTGGACGACCCCGAGTCGCGCGCCGCCATCGAGCAGCAGGTGCCGCTGGGCCGCATCGGCCGGCCCGAGGACATGGCGGGCACGGCGATCTACCTGGCGTCGCGCGCCGGCGCGTACCTGACCGGAGCGGTCATCCCGGTCGACGGCGGGATCACCACGCGCGGCTGAGGCGTACCCCGGTTGCAGACGGCCCGGGGCCGCGCGGACTCGGCAGATCCGCGCGGCCCCGGGTGTCGCCGTGTCAGCGACCGGCGAGCAGCCGGTTCACCGCGGTGTCGACGTCCAGGTGCTCGGCCTCGCGGCCGCGCGGGACGACGACGTAGGTCCGGCGCAGGAAGCGCACCAGCACGCTGCGCGGAACCTCGAACAGGGCGTTGCCGTCCGGCGACGACAGCGCCAGCGCGACGAAGTCGCCGCGCGGGGTGGCCCACGGCCAGACCCGCACATCACCGATGCCGGCCGGTTCGTCGAGCCCGGTGACCAGCAGTTCGCGTGCGAACGACCAGCTCACCGCCTCGCCGCCGGCGGACTCGGCATGGAACAGGACATGGACCGCATACGGGTCAGCAGGGTCGTAACGCAGACTGGCACGCACCGGCAAGGCGGTGGCGTCAGGCGCGACGAGCCTTAGCGACGTCTCGACCTCTACGGTCGTCGGTCGGATGACACTCATGGACGTTCTCCCCCCGGCACCGCTGCGGAACGCGCGTGTCCCGCTTTTCCCATACTCAGGTGCTGCTCCTGGCTACGCTCCGCCATACGCTGACTTCACCCAGTGGTGGGAAGGGGTTCCGAAAGCCCCCGGGACCGCCTGGCCCCGCGTAGAATTTCCGGTTCCGCCCACTCCGTCGTTCCGCCCGGCAACGGGTGGTTCAGTCGTCGACTTACTCCGGTAACGTCCAGTCGTGAGCAGGGGTGACGGTCCCGCGCGACACTGGGGGTGGAAATGGTCACGAGGGGCTCCTCGGTGACGTCGCGGACCACGGCCGAATCGCCGAAAGGTGCGGCCCGAGCAGCCGAAAGTCGGGGGTACGAGGTGCCGGTGGAAGGGCGGTCGCAAGGCGCTCTCATGGAGCAGCGCCGGCGGCGACGGGGCTGGCGGGGACGCCTGCACACCACGCTCGACCTGATCCGCGCCAACCCCACCGGCCGGGTCGCCCTGAAGATCTTCATAGGCATCCTCGGCGCCATCGTCGTCACCGTCGGCATCGCGCTGATCCCGCTGCCCGGGCCCGGCTGGCTGCTGGTCATCGCCGGCCTCGGCGTCTGGGCGGTCGAGTTCCACTGGGCGCGACGGCTGCTCGCGTTCACCCGCCGCCACGTCAACTCCTGGACGCGCTGGGTGAAGATGCGGTCGCTGGGCGTGCGCTTCGTGCTCGGGGCGGTCGGGCTCGCGTTCGTGTCGGTGGTGGTGTGGCTGTCGCTCAAGTACAGCTTCGGCATCGACGTGGTTGCGGAGGCGCTGCACTACCTCGCGACGCACTGAGGCCCGGTTTTTGGTCCGGGCGGGTGATCGGGTAGAGTCATGCGCGCTGAGGGCGATTAGCTCAGCGGGAGAGCGCTTCGTTCACACCGAAGAGGTCACTGGTTCGATCCCAGTATCGCCCACGCAGGTCAAAGGCCACTTCCCGGCTTCGGGAGGTGGCCTTTCTGCTTGCGTACAGCAGCTTTGTACAGCAGTTCTCGTCAGCGGCTCAGGGAGTCGCCGAGGCGCTTGAGTGCGTCTCTGGTCTTTGTCGATGTGACCTGCGTGTAGATCTCCATCGTCACCGAGAAGCGGGCGTGCCTCAGCACCTGCATGGCGACTCTGGGATGGACGTCGAGGTCGGCCAGGAGCGTGGCGCAGGTGCGCCCGGCGTCGTGGACGGTGATCGGCTTGACGTTCGCCTTGTCGCATCGCGTCTGCCAGGAGCGTTGGAAGTTGCGCGGCTCGATCGGGGTGCCGTAGCGGGTGGTGAAGACGAGTCCGGTTTCGTGCCACGCCTTGCCGGCGGCTGCTCTCGCCTCGTCGCGTTGTTCGCTCCGCAGTTTCCAGGGCCGTGAGGCAGATGTCGGGCAGGGGGAGCGTGGCGTCGGACGCCTGGGTCTTGTGTCGCGGTGCAGGAGCTACCCGCGTACGCGTTGGAGCTGGCGGCCGATGGTCAGCTCTCCGGCGTCGAGGTCGACGTCCTCCCATGTCAGTCCGAGGGCTTCGCCCTTGCGGAGGCCGGTGACGAGAACCAGGGCGTAGGCGGCGTAGAGCGGGTCGTCGTCGGCTCTCGCGGATTCCAGGAACTTCCGTGCCTCGTCGCTCGACCAGGACCTACCCCGGCGGCGGCGGACCGTGGCGAGGGTGACCGGCACGGCGGGGTTCTTGGTGATGAGGTCTTCGGCCTGGGCGTGGGTGAGGGCGGCCCGCAGCGCGGCCCGGATGTCGCTGACCGTGCGCGTCGACGGGACGGCTTGGCGGCAGCGGCCGACCGCGCAGCAGCGGCGCTTGTGCTTCGGGCGGGCGGCGTCCTTGCCCTGGGCGCAGCACTGGCAGGTCCGGGCGACCTGGTTGATCCAGGTCTGCACGTCGGTCGAGTCGCTTCGCGCCGAGGCCGGGGGAGAGGTAGAGGCGGACGAAGGTTTCGTAGGTGGCGTAGGTCAGGGGTGCCCGGTTCGGCTGGATGATCTCGGTCAGCCAGTAGGTGAGGAAGGTGCCGACCGTCGGCACGCTCGTTGCAACTGGTCCTTGCTTCGCCTGCTGGTGGAGCTTGATCCATTTGTCGTGGACGGCGTCGCGGGTTTTGCCGTAGACGTACTTGCGGGTGCGCCGGCCGTCGGGCTTGGTGACCCAGACATAGGCGGCGAAGCCGTTGCGGTAGGGGAAGATGGAGCCTTCGCCGTTGGCTCGGGTGCGTCCGGGCATCAGGCGGCCTCCTGACGTTCGATCTGCTCGCGGATGTAGTCGTCGACCCATTCGGGGAGGATGCGGCGGTACTTGCCGTCCTTGATGGAGCGCAGTTCGCCGGTGGCGATCTTCATCTTGACCTTGGAGATGCCGAAGCCGAGCAGCACGGCGACCTCAGCGGGGGATTACCAGCGCGGGGTGAGGTCTCGGCTCATGCGGCCACCCAGGTTTCGTGGGCGAGTTCTTCCCGGCCGATGCGTCTGCTCTCGCGTCGCTGCCGCGCGGCGGTGTTGGCGAGCAGGGCGTCACCTTCGGTGAGCCAGCCGGAGCCGAGGTAGGTGAGGGTGCCGACGCTGATCGTGTCGGCCGGTTCGTCGTCCTCTTCGCGGCGGTAGGTGGTGCGGGTGGCGCGGAGCTGGCCGAAGGTGACGGAGTAGCGGCGGGCTTTGGTGAGGAAGTGGCCGCCGTAGCCGAGCATGTGCGGCCAGCGCCGCAGTCCGGTGTAAGCGTTCGGTTTGGTGTAAAGGCTGGCTTGACAGTCGTCGGCGGTTGCGGCGCCGCCGGTTGTTGTCGGTGTGGGTGGGGCGGCCGAGGTGCCAGCAGGCGTCGATGAGGCGGGCGACGTGGTCGGCTCCGGGGTCGGCGTAGTCGTCGATCGTGGCCGGGGTGAGTCGGGTGGAGGAGTGGCCGGTGGCTTCGGTGGCCTTGGTGGCGTACTTGGCGAGGTAGGCGGCCACCTTGCCGTCAGTCAGCTCGCCGCCAACAGTGTTGATGCGTCGGACGTCGACCTGCTCGCCCCAGGCGATCAGCCAGCCTTGCGGCAGGTCCGGGTGCGCGGGTGTGGTGACGGTGATCTGACGAGCGGCGACCTCGACCGCTTCCTCCAGGTCGTCGAGGGTGATGCCGGCCGGTGGCGGTACGAGGGCGTCCGGGTCGTCGGGGTCGACGCCGTCGAGGCGCAGCAGGACGTGGAAGTGCACGGCGGCCCGGCGTTGCATCTCGGCGACCTTGCCGTGCGACACGCGCACGGGCGGCACCCAGCGAACCTTGCCCGAGTCGGTGACGATGCCGACCTTCGGGATGCCGCGCTGACGGCAGCGCGCGGCGACGTTGCGGTCGAACGCCTGCTTGGTGCGTCGCCACAGCTCGCCGGAGAAGTAGTTCCAGACGACCTGGTGGGCGTGGTCGTAGCAGTCAAGGCACAACGGCTGGCCCAGCCGCGGATCGTCGGCGTCGTGGCGGGCGAAGCACGAGGTGGGCTGTCCGTGTGGGCAGGTTCCGGCGTTGCTGCGGGCGTGGCAGGGGGCGGGTCGGCAGTCGCAGCGATGCCGGTTGCGGCAGGTGTGGCGCGCGACGTGGCGGTGGTGGACCGGGCCGAAGGACGGGGCGGTGAAGGTGGCGAAGACGACCGGGTGCCGGCCGACCGAGGCGGGGATGCCCTTGCCGCCGGTCAGTCCGCGACAGACGACTTGGTAGGCGTCGCCCTGGTAGACCCAGGCGCAGTCCCGGCACACCGATTCGCGGCGGTTGCCGCACGCCTTGTAGAGCGTGCGGTCGGGCATTTCGTTGGTGTGCCTCTGGCCGGTGATGCGGCCGGTGTTCTGGTCGACGGCGGCGATGGTGCCGGTGAGGCGGATCGGGCGAGCACAGCCGCCGGCGGGGCGGGTGTGCTCCAGCCACCCGGAGAACTCCGGCGTAGCGGCGCGGTGCAGGACCTGGGCGTCACGACCGGCGGCAAGGCCGGGGCGGTAGGCGGTGAAGATGGCTGTCTCCTCTTGCGGGGGTGGCAGGGACGGGAGACGAAGCACCACCAGCCGTGGACGCATGTCCGCTGGTGGTGTTCGGCGTGTCTCCTGGCACCGCCGAGAGGGCGGCTGACGCCGGAGGGCGGAATCGTGGTCTTGCCACTTCCCGCCGATCGGTCATGTCCTTTCACGCTCGTGGACTTGGTGATGAGGGCCGGCACGGGTGGGGAGCCTGGGATGTCGGCATTTGGCAGGTTGCCGCAGGCTGCCCCCACCCGTGGAGATGTGCGAATCCGGGCCATCGTGGACGGCAGGAGGACCGTGTTGGGCCGATCAGCGGATTCGGGGACCGGCATAGCGGCCGGCGCGATCGAGGGTCGGCGGGAACGTGGCCCGCATCAGCGGCAGTAAGGCCGCTCGGCATCTCCGACGTCGACTCCAGCGATCCGGCGGGAAGGCCGCGCTGGCGTGCTCGACGAGCGCCAGAGTAGCACCGGGTACCGACACGTCAACCCGTCGTAGTCTCGTGCCAATTGCTGGCCCCTTATAGCGGTGGCGATGGCGGCGTGCTGGTTCAAGGATGGTGCCGTGGTTACCGAGAAGCTGCCGGGCGTCGTGCTGGTTGACGACCTGCGCTCGTTCCTTGATGGCCGGGTGGCACACGTTGCGCGCACCAGCAGGGCGGGCATCGAGGCACTGGATCGGCACCGCGGACAGCGATTGGATGAGCTTTGGCTGGATCACGACCTCGGCGAGGACGACACGATCTGGCCGGTCGTTGAGGTGTTGGAGCGGGCCGCGTTTGAGGAGGGCCCATTCGATATCGGCGTCGTGTACGTCCACTCAGCGAACCCCGCCGGCGCCGGAAAGATCATGCAGGCGTTGCGCCGCTGGGGTTACAACGTTCGCTCTGCGGCTGGCTCACCGTTCGTCGGATACCTGGCCGAGGCCGAGTAGCGGCCTGGGGAAGCGGCCGGCTGCCGGCCGTGTGTGAGGACTTTCCTTACGTCTATCAAGGCGGCCCTTAACGGGCCGCACGCGCCGCCGCCAGGGCGCGCGTCCGTCGCTCCGCTGGCGCTCCGACTCCGGCCACGCAACACGCCCGGCGGCTGGCGCGGAAGCGGGAAGCCCAAGGGGCCGCCGCAGAACGACAGGCCATTGACCGATGAGGGGTTGGGCCGGCAGCCGGCCGGGCCGCGCGGCCACGAGCCCTCGCGGCGCAGGGAAGCGCACGCCGGCCGCGTCGGCGAGCTGGCGGCGGTCGCCGGGTACGGCTACTGCGCCTCCGGCGGGGCGCAACGGCTCCAGGATGGCCGGGGCTGCGCCGGTGGCTCACGGCCCGTGGGTGGTTGCGGAAGGCCATCCCGCCTGCCGCCGACCCGGGCAAGCCGAGCAGACCGCCGCCCAGCCCGCCAGCCCTCGTACCAGCCGTCAAGGTCCGCTTGACGTGGCGGGCCGGGCGGCGGCCCGCTCCCCAGTGGGCGGGTCGGCGGCATACGGGATGGCAGGAACCGTGCGTGCCTAAGAGATGTGGTTAACGAAAACGCCTAGGGGGATTGTGGCTAACAGGCCAAGAAGCGAAACGACTCTGCGAGTCCCGGCTGCTTGGCCACCATCCTGAACAATTTCAAATGGGGGAAGCATCCAGTCGGTAATTTTGGCAGTCAGGCCAAGGATCCAAGAGAATAGGGCGACAAATCCGGTGATGATATATACTGGAACTGATTGCGCCGGTTCGGCGTCTACTGCAATTAGGATGGCTGTTGCCGGAACAAAAAAAATAGGCAGCATTAAGAATCGAACGGAATGGCGGCCGCCTCATAAAAGCCCACTTGGGGACGCCCTTCTCCACCTCGTCGCAAATCCGAGCAAAGGAGGCGCGCGCCCATCCGGCGGAGGGGGAAGTCACGATAACGCGAGCCGGGTCGTCGCCCCCGGCGAGAGATGTCTTGGGAGTGCCGAGGCGAACGTGGACACCGTCCGTGACGAACTCCGAGACGCTGCGCATGATTCTGTCGGGCGGAGTTGTGCCGTCGGCCGCAAAGCGGACGCTTCGAGTGCTTCGACGGTCCATTTCGTCAAGGACTGGGTCTATCTTGCCGAAGACTTCCTCGTAGCGGTCTACCACTGTCAGCTCGACTATGTCGGTGACATCGAGATTTCTCAGGCCTTCGAGCTGCCCCGCCTTGACCTTGTAATCTATGAACCGTGACATCGCGTCTCGGTTGACAATGCTGGCTTTTGCCTGCCTTATTATTTCATTGATATCAGTTGGCTCATCTTTCTCTTTTGGCGGATTCTCCCACTCCTCGATCAAATTGAGCGTTTCTTGATCGTATGACTGTCGTAGCTCGGCGAGCGCCTTCGACTTCTCTTCAACAAGCTCCTTGCGCCGCTGGTCAACGATATCAAGTATGACTCGCCCTAAAGCCCGTAGATCGGACAAGTCGCCCGCCCAGCATGTCCAAGTTCGCTTTCGTGAAGTGGTTCGCTCATTCATGATCGACCCTTTTCTGGCGGGAGGTCCGAGGTCCGTCGCATCGATGCGACTCTAGTAGATCCCTGCTAGGCGTAGAGACGGCTGTATGGAGGGTCAAGAAGTCGCGCGGGGCACATACGGGGCACAAGACAGCGCGAAACGTTGGCAACCAACCACCAGGGATGTGAGCCCAGGTAGGGCGGCACCAGCATGCCTAGCAAGCCGGGGCAGGTCACGGGAGGATCCAACTAAGTTCCGCTTCAACTCTTGGGCTTCCACCAAGCAGCGAGGAGCCCCACGACAGCCAGCAGGAACAGGCAACTACATCCTGCGCAGGCGAGTAGGCCGATGGGACCAAAGGTGCCGTACTCCACGGGCTGACCCTAGACGACAGCAGGCAGCCCGGGACGTGCCCGATCCGTGCCCGACGCAGCGGTCAACACCGGCCAACAGCAGGATATTGGACGGCAACCACGTGGACCGCTTGGCGTTTCCCGCCGCCGCCATGGCTGGTCAGCACCTCGACCAGACCGTCCATAAGAGCGATGCAAGGCACCTTCCAAACCGACGGTGCGACCCGTCTGACAGCGAGGCGCGTTACAAGCGAGGGTGACGTCGTGCCGAATTGACCTCGAAGAACGCCAGGGCTCTCCTCGCGGCAGTCAGTCATGGAGATGACGGCTGGCCTTCCACAAGAAATACATATCTGACATCTCGACGGCCTGTTTGTCGTCGAAGAACTTATAGGCTTGAAGGAGGGGTGTTGAAGCCGCAGCGATGCCAGCCGTAACGACGAATGGAAGTGCTGCCAAAGCGCCGAACGCCGTGGTCACAGCCCCCACTGTTAGTCCGGCGGCGGTCTTGAGCGCCAGAGACCTCTTCGACGCATTTAACTTGGCCTCGATATCCGCAATGGACGGCTCGATAGTGTTTCGCCAAACCAGTCCCGCGATTGTTTCCGGGGCGGTCGTCTCATGTTTGTCGATCGTCTCATCAATCGCTTCCACGAGGACGGCTCGGAATCGCTCGAAGTGCTCGTATTCCGACTCGCGGAGCTCAATATTTGCCTCGTTTTGAGGCCGCTCAGAATTGGGATATTTAGATTAAGTGCGACCTGATCAACCCGCGCTCGATCCGCCCCCTCTATCGGCTGATTGAAGAACTTTGGCTGAATCAGATCCGCTAGGGCTGCGTTGTACATGTCAGATGTCGCGGCGTCGACCATCTTCGCCCGTAGAATATAGGAGATGAGGTCCACGGCGGCCTCTACCTTCTTCGGCCGGGTTTTCCTTTCGTAGGCACGGGTCGGCATTCCCGAAAAGAGTGGGTGCCGAAGTCCAACTACCCACGACCGTGGGCCCCGCTGACTGACTTCCACCCCTCCCTCACGACTCACTTCTTGGGCGACGCGTTCTAATTCTCCCTGGTCCCACAGGTGGCCGAGTCCGGATGCGGTAAGTCGTTTACGAAACTCGTCCTCGCCCAATGTTGGTTTGTTGGAAAAAAAATCACGTACTTGTCGAGTCCGATTGATCGGAGATGCAGGAGAAATGGGACGTCAGTATCGAGCCAGATAAGGAGGTTTTCAAGCCAATTCTTATTCTTGGCCTTGTCAAAAAGGGATTTATATACGGTTGCCTGCGGCCCTTCCATGACAAAATAGTCAAAATAGTGTAAGAGCTGTCCAAACTCGTCATCCACTACCCTGGTCCGGCACTCACGCGAGCCGCACATCCCCGATCGGACGTCCATCCCCGTGCCGGCTACCACGGCCCCTTCCAGAGGGCTTGGAATGTATGCAGGTCAGAAGCCCGTCACCGGAGTAACCGGTAACGGGCTTTGGCCGTCTTGCCCCTTAAGTTGGGAGCAGATTGGGAGCAGGGCAGTCGCGTCAGCACGCCGATGGCTACGGCCACCCTTGACCCGACCGGCCACCTCAGTCTTGGCACCCATCCGTGGGTGGCAGCAGTGTGGCTGCGGCATCGCCAGGTCGCCGCGCCTGCGCGCGGGTTCGTTGCGCGGCCCCTGAAACGGGCGAGCTTGTCGGCAAGCCGCGAAGTCAGGCTCCTCGAGGTATGGACACGTCTCGCTCACACGCTCATCACGCCTGAAGTGACCCCTATCGGCCGGACACCTCGATGTCTGTCAGGGACTCTTGGTGGAGCTTCTCGTAGGTGTCGGGGCTGACGTTACCCAGACGGCTGTGCCGGCGGCGAGGGTTGTAGAAGCCCTCGATGTAGGAGAACACTTCCATCTCCAGTTCATGCCGCGATGGCCAGGCCCGGGTGTAGACCAACTCGGTCTTGAGGGTGGCGAAGAACGACTCGGCCATCGCGTTGTCGTAGCAGTCGGCAACCGAACCCATCGAGGCCAGGACGCCGCAGGAGCGCAGGGTGCGGCCGAACTCGAACGAGGTGTACTGCGTTCCGCGGTCGGAGTGGTGAACAAGCTGCTCGCGGGCGGGTCGGCGGTGCTGGATGGCCATGCCGACCGCGTCGAGGATCAGCTCGGTGCGCAGGTGATCGGCCATCGCCCACCCGACGACGCGGCGGGAGTAGGCGTCGACCACGACCGCGAGGTAGAGGAACCCTTCCCAGGTGCGCAGGTAAGAGATGTCGGCGACCCAGAGCCGGTTCGGTGCGGTCGTGCTGAACTGCCGCTGGACCAGGTCCGGGGCGGTTGCGGTCGAGGCGGCTTTGCGGCGGGGCTTGCCGCGTCGGCGCCGGTGGGCGCCCTCGATGCCGGCCAGGCGCATCAGCCTCGCTACCGCTTTGCGGTTCCAGCGGTGGCCGCGCTCGTGCAGCTCTGCGGTCAGCCGGCGGGCGCCGTAGACGCCGCGGTGCTCCGACCAGGCCTGCCGGGTCAACTCGACCCGAGCGTGGTCGTGGCGTTCTCTGTCGGTGGCGCGTTGCCGGCCGGCGCGTAGCCACTGGTAGAAGGCACTGTGGCCGACGCCGAGGAGCCGGCAGAGCAGACGGACCGGGTAGGTGGTCTTCTCCGCGTCGATGAACCGGTACACGTCGGCACGTTTCACCGCTCCGTCTCGCGTGCGAAGAAGACCGCGGCTTTTTTCAGGATCTCCTTCTCCAGCTCCAGCTGGGCGACCTGGCGCCGCAACCGGATCAGCTCGGCCCGCTCGTCAGCGGCCAGGTCGCTGGGCCGGCCGCCGTCGCGCTCCTGCCGCAGCCGGTCGACCCAGTTGCGCAGCGTCTCGTGGTTGACGCCCAACTCCCGACCGACGTCACGGATCGGACGACCGGAGTCGAGCACCAATGCCGCGGCCTGACGCCGGAACTCCTCGGGGTACTTGCTCTGTCGAGCCACAGCGTTTCCTCCTCATCGGCAGGATGCCAAGTCAGGAGGTGTCCGGTATCAGGGGGTCACTTTCACGACTGGCCGTTTACGCACCGGCCGCTGGAACCCACTGAACAAGGGGCGCCGGAAATACCGTCAGCGAGAGGGCCCTGCGCGCGGCCGAGCCACAATCACCTCGCCCCAGATCACCTGGTCTGCGGCAGGGGAGGAGCGGGTCGTAGCCGGTCCACTCTGCTGGGATCTGAGGAGACGCACTAGCATTCCAACGCTCGCATATAAGCAATGTCGGCAATCCGACATCGAGCGGCGTTCCTGTATCCCAGCGCAGTTGCTCCTTCAGTGGCTCGATTGAGCGCTGGAGGAAGGGGCCTACGGGTGCCAGTTGACGAGCGCGTCGGCCTTGGCCTGTTCACCTGTGACGGCTCGACCTGTGAGAGTTGACCCTGTGAGAAAGTGGAGCCTCTCGCCCGATTGGGCGTTGCTGGGCGGTACCAACGTCACTAGGTTGCGTGGGGTGGCGCTGCCGCTGGCCTCCGTATTGACAGCCGGTACCTGATTGGGGTGGGTCGTGAAGGACGGGGCGATCATTCCCTCTCGAGACGACGACATGGTGCGGTCGGTCGGCCGCAGGCTAATCGATCTAGGGCTTGGCCAGGGCGGCTCGCTGCTTGTCCCGGGCAGACGGGCGTGGGCCCAGGAGACCGCGCGAGAGATGTTCCGCGCCTACAATGAGCGCCCGGACGAGGGCTCGGACGCCTTCCTCGTCAAGTTGCAAGGACAGCTCGATGATGCCTCCGATGAGGCCAAACTGCTGGCTGCGGAGCTGCTGACCCTTCAGGCGCTTCCGCTGAGCAACCTTACCCCGGCAACCAAGCGCAGACGTGTTGAGGCTGTATTGGCCTGGATGCGTACGCCTGTGAGCATCCCTGAGCCGATCCTGGCCGCCTTGCAACAGAAGACTTGGAACGGGGGAACCGGCGCCCACACGATGTTGTGGAAGTGGCTGGCCGACGCGGTCGAGTTTCTCCTGGCCTGGTGGGGGCTGCCTGAGCAACGGCGCGCCCTTGCTTTGGGCGACCCCTGGGTGTGGCAGGCGGTTGTGTACGAGAAGAAGCTGATGCCCTCGTTGCGAGAGGCGCTGCTCTACCTCGCGTTCCCCACGCACTTCTTGCCGATCGTCAACGTCGCTCATAAGCGGGCGATCCGCGACGCGTTCGCTCCGGGCGCCGCAGTGGCGCCGGCGCAAGACCTCAACCGAGACCTGTTCTACATCACCATAGAGGTGCAGAAGCAGGTTGGCGGGCAGAGAGTTGACTTCTATCGGCCGCCGTTTGCGAGTCAGTGGAAGCCGCCACCGCAGGGTCGACGTGCCTGGCTCGTGCGGTCCCGGGCGAGTGAAGACGTGCTCGACCAGTGGAAGAGCAGTCAGGTCGTCTCGCTGGCGGCCACCCGCATCGGCCAGGTGCCCGCGGGATCAGAGCGATCCGCTGTGCGGTCAGCCGTGGATAGCGGGTTTGGGCATGTGGACTATGCCGGGCGGCTCGTGCTCTCCACGGAGTACCACGCATTCCTTTCGCTGATGAACGTCGAGGACATCGTGGCGACAGTGGTCAACGACGAGCTGCACCTCGGCATCATCGATGGAGCACCAGACTACGTTTTCGACGGAGATGATCTGCTGCTGGTTAGGCCGGTGCAATGGGTGGCGATTGACCCGGTTCCGGTGGACACCCTTCCGGCGCCCCTGCCGGCGGAGCTGGATCAACAGGGTGTCGTCGTTGATTTGACTGGTGCGCTGGAGGCGCTCACGGGTCTGCTGGAGGAGGTGGTTGAGCCTGCCGGCGTCGAGGCAGACGGCGACAGTCGTGGCAGGCGGGCCGCACAGACTGTGCCTGCGTTGCCGCCGGCTACCGGCGGCCTTGCCGATCGCCTGAACCTTCCTCAAGACTGGTTGCAGAAGCTGCTCGATCTGTGGCAAGAGCGGTCTCAGGTCGTCCTCTTCGGCCCGCCTGGTACGGGCAAGACGTTCATCGCCCAAGCGGTGGCTAGACACATCGCAGAACGGGATGCGATCCGTCTGGTCCAGTTCCACCCCTCGTACGCCTACGAGGACTTCTTCGAAGGCTTCCGGCCCGTTGAGGGCGCAGACGGCGCGGCGGTGAGCTTCGCCAAGGTTCCCGGACCGCTTCGGGAGATCGCTGCAGCAGCCAGGGAGAACCCAAGCAAGCCGCACGTTCTGGTCATTGACGAGATCAATCGCGCTAACCTCGCGAAGGTCTTCGGAGAGCTGTACTTCCTCTTGGAGTATCGGCAGGCCACCGTCCGCCTTCAGTACTCGCCGGCGGAGGCGTTCAACCTGCCGCCAAACGTCTTGCTCGTCGGCACGATGAACACCGCCGACCGGTCGATTGCGTTGGTCGATGCCGCCATCCGCCGCCGCTTCGCATTTGTCGAGTTGCACCCGGACGAGGATCCGGTCTCGTCGGTGCTGCGCGTGTGGCTGACGAAGCAGGGCAAGGCCGATGACGAACGCCCCGCCCTGCTGGGTGCCCTAAACGCGGCGATCGGAACCGCTGACCACGATTTCAAGATCGGTCCTTCCTACTTCATGCGCCACACTGCCGAGCATGTCGACGGTCTGACACGGATTTGGGACCACGACCTTCTGCCGCTACTCGAGGAGCACTACGCGGGACGCCTATCACGCGCGGCGGTCCGCAGCCGGTTCGGGCTGTCGGCTATCCGCGCGGCTATCGCCACACAAGGGGCCCCTAATCGGCGGGTCGGGGACGACACCGAGGCTGCGCGCGTCACCGTGCCAGCCCAGAATCCCGACGTCTCCGGGAGCCTGGCGTGAACACCAGCACACCGGGTTCCATCGTCCTCACCGAGGTGGGATCCAAGGCGGCCGTGCTGGCACTGGACGACCATCAGGTCGCTGCTCTGCGTGCCGCGGGCCTCGTTACCGTGAGCCCTGCCGTCGGCGGCCAATGGAAGATCAAAGCCGGTCGAAAGGTCGGGGCAATCCGTGTCGGCAATCTCGAAGTCGAAGTGACGCCGAAGGTCGGCCTTGCCAACATGCTCTTCTTCCTCGGCTATGCGACCAACCCCGGATTCCGCCCGGAAGATGTGGCTGGCGTCCCCACCAGCGGACTGTGGCCGGCCCTGGCCACATCACTGATCCGCTCCATCCGTCGCGCACTCGCCTCCGGTCCGCTGCACGGGTATGCCACCGTCGACGACACCCTGCCGCTCGTACGCGGACGAATCCGATTCGGTGACCACGCGGCCGCACGTCCCGGCGTGCCGCTACCGGTCGAGGTGCGGTACGACGACTACAGCAAGGACATCCCGGAGAACCGTCTCCTGCGCACCGCCGTACAACGCATGCTGACCGTGCCGCGGTTGCGCGACGCCGATCAGGCTGATCTGACCGAGTTGGATGCCCGCCTAGCCGGGGTGCGCGTGCTGCCGCAAGGAGCTCCACTACCGGTGTGGCGCCCCAGCCGGCTCAACGCCCGATACGCCCCGGCGCTGCGCCTCAGCGAGCTGATTATGCAAGGCTGCTCTGTCGACCCCGGTATCGGGCGCTATGCCATAGCGGCCTTCGTCGTCAACATGGAGAAGGTCTTCGAAGCGTTCATCGGCGTGGCCCTACGCGAGGCGCTGTCGACCTACGGTGGCCACACCGAGACACCGGGCCGGTCGACGCTCGACATAGGGCAGTGCATCTCGATCGAACCCGATGTCCTGCACGTCGTGAACGGACGACCGGTGGCCGTATTCGACGCTAAGTACAAGATCGAGCCGGGGGCAGGGAAGCCGACCAACCCCGACGCCTACCAGATGCTCGCGTACTGCACTGCGCTGAACCTACGCAGCGGTTGGATTCTGTACGCCCAAGGCACGGAACCGGCCACCACATGGCGTGTTCGAAACACCAACACCACCATCGGCTACCGACCACTCAACCTGCGCCAACCACCGGGCCAACTCTTGAACGACGTTAACCATCTCGCCGAACTCGCCATGCGCGAGGCTGCTGTCTCTGCGTGACCGCCGACGCGCGTAAGTCAGGCCTTTCAGCTCGCCTCGACGCCGGCCCTGCGGCCAGCGCGATACGGTGCGGTCCGCGCCGTGGGAGCGCCGTTGCCCGTGCCGCCCGTCAGCGGGCCGCCGTCTGAAAGGTTAGTCATGCACATCCCGATCCTCTACTATGCCGCGGCCGGCGCCACCACCGTCGGGGGCATCGCCGCCGGGGTGCTCCTCGTCCGGCGTGGCCAGCAGGAGGCCGCCATCCAGCTCCAGAAGCGAGACAGCGCCGCGGTCGCCCAGGCCTTGCGCGAGGAGATCGACCTGGAATCACTTCGCGCCGAGGCCCGCGCGGCAGGAGTGGACCCAGAAGTGGTCGAGCAGGGCTACTACAACCTCCGAGACGGAGTCGTCAGGCTCGACCAGGTCGAAACCCGCATCGGCAGGCTGATCGCCGGCGCTCCGTAAGCCTGGCAGGCGGTCCACGGCGATGGACCGGGCGGGCGGTACGGTGCGGAAGTCAGGAGGTCACTGGCAGCCGGCATCCGCGACGGCGCCAGACCCGGGGAGATGTAGTCATGGATTTCCGCTCCACTGTTGGGCCGAGCGGGTCAGCGCCTTCGTCGACCGCCAGAGCTGGCCGCTCTCCTGTGAGGGTGATACGGTTCAGTGCGGCGCAAGCAGCGCGAGGCAGGATGTCACTCCCCGGCTTGAGTGGAACGATCCGCCGCAGGGTTAGGGTACCCATGCTTACTAATTCGGTATCCGAGTGCGTTCGTGCGCTTCCTAGTTCCGACCGGCCGGGCGGTGGGATTGGGGATCGACTATGGCACGAACCTCGTTGCTAGAGCAGCTTGTAGACCGTCGGCGCCAGTACACTCGCGAGCCGGCCAGCGCCGCAGTGCCGGCGGTTCGATCTGCGTTGGAGCGTCTTGGAAGACAGGATCGGGACGCTCTCGTTCGTGCCCTCCGCGCCGCGCCAGCACGGTTCCTGACCTCCCGTATCAACGAGGCGCCCCCGGGGCGCGTTATGCAGACCGTCTTCCCGGACGCCGTCAGCGTGGCGCAGCAGGAACTCGAGGCCGCCATGCTCCTCGCGGCCAGCCGTGCGGTGAACCACTTGCATCACTATCCACCAGCGAGCCTGCGTCGTCCGGCCCCCGTTTTCCGCTCCATATCGCCGGGGCACGCTCGCTCGACAACCGTAGTGGCTATGGCGGAGCGCGCCCTGGGCCCACTCCTTGCTGAGCTCTGGCCTCACGTCGTAGGGAAAGATGAGGTCCACGGAGTGCCGGGCGTACGGTTCCAGCGATACCGGCGATACGTGAAGCTGTTTCTTGTGCAGTGCGATGCGCCAGCATCCGTGATTATCAAGAATGTCGATAGGCGCACTTGGAAGGCAGCTCTCGCTTACGCCGATGCCTACTTCGACGTGACGCCCGGTCGTATCGACTGCCGCGCGCAGGCGCAGCCTCGCCTTACACGCGAGGAAGTTCGGGGTCTGGACGCTTTCCCTAGGGCTTACTACCCGGCTACCGGAAGTGCTCTCTTCCGGCGGCATCTCGCCCTAGATCGGCCGTATTGGTTTCAAGTCTGGACCGCCGACGGTGCCTGGAAGGTGGAGCGGCCATCGAACGTGGAGTCGTCAGCCGACGCCCTCGTCTTCCTGGATCCGGTCTTCGGCCTCAAAACGGCGGTCCGGACGGAACTGTTCGCCTCTTACGCGTACCTCGCTGAGGACGCACGCAGGTCAGCAGGCAGCGGCGGCGGAATCCGCCTACAGCTCCGCCAGCGTCGAGAGCATCCCGGTGAAGTCGACAACTCGGTGAGTGGGTTATACTCAGGCATCGATGCCTGGTTGGCGTGGTCCGCCATCGCAGTATCGTCTGGGCCGGGCAGTGTGTGATGAACGGCCGCGGTGAAAACGACGTCGAGTGGCACACCCTCCTCGACCATTTGTACCGGATTGAGTGGTGCCACCGCGCTCTAGCCAACCAGGTTCTGCGTGATCATGATGACACCCATTCGGGCGCGGCACGCTGGTGTGACGTCGAGAGCTGCCGGCTGGCAGCCGCCGACATCCGTCGATGACCCTCAAGCGGGAGTGGTGCAATTGAAAGGACCGGCCGGTCAGCCGCTGGCGGTGTAGTACCGAGAATGGGGGAGCGGGATGGGGGCGGACGGGTGCACTGAATGGCGTTGAACAGCATCCAACGGCCTTGAACGGTGTCCAACTGCACCCACCCCGACCTGCACGTTCTCGTTCCCGCAGGTCAGAGTCGGTGCGGCGTCCTGCTTCCCGCAAAGTGCTCGGCGTTTCTGGCTAATGTTCGACATGGCTCTATGTTGCCTGGCGGGAGAGTGTGCGCAGGTCGCGGCGGTAAGGAGCCGCTGGATGGCCTGGCCTTGCAGGTGGGAGCAGATTGGGCGCAGTCCGGCGAAGTGGTCGCCGCAGCCGAAGTGCTCACCGGTGCCGTGCCACGCCGAGGCCTCTGACCAGCGGTGATGCGGGTGAGTGGTTCGGTGTGACCTCCCAGAGACCTCCGAAGTGGTCAGCGCTGGCTGCTCCCTTCCGGCCCTACTGACGGCTCGTCGTCCTGGGCCCGCTGACGCAGTCGCCGGACCATCTTGCATCGACGTGCAGCTCTAGATCTGCTGCGGAGGAGCTGGTAGCGATTCCAGCAACTGAGACTCGAATCTCACCGGCAGTTACTGACAGGGCTTCCTGGGCGGTGACCACTTCGGCGCGCCCGAAAGCGTCAGCACCGGCGGCTCCGCTTCATAGGCCGACGACGTCCGCTCATAGCCGTGAGCGGATGCTGGTTGGCGGTCGTGTTGCCCCGACCGGGATAGTTAGATCGTGCCGAACTTGGACTTCTATGCTGCAGAGGACGACTGGTCCGCGGTGCTCGAGGCCCTCTTCGATCTGGGCTTGTTCCGTGTCTTCGAGTCCGACTCGGAGCCGGACTGCGAGCTGCGGGAATTCTCGGCTGCCGCTGAAGTTGCTGCTGCTCCACGTGGACGGCACCTGGCGTTGTTCGTCGTCGGTTGCGGGCCGGCGCCTATAGCTAGGCGGATCGACCGGCTTCCGGGCTTGCCGGGAGGCCCGACGTTCCGGTACTGCTGCGAAGGCTGGGGTCTAGTTCAGCTCTACTACGGCGGCCCGGTTGGGGCGCAGGAGGTGCGATGGAGCCATAGCAACCACAACTCGGAGAAGCGTGCCTCGGCGTGGGCGACCGCCGTGCCGCGACTCGGTGATCCCGCCGCATGGAACTGGGCAGCGGTCACAAGCGCCTCCGGCAGGCTAAATCGGGTGATTCGCCGGATGGCTGTCAGCAAGATCGGCTCTCGCCCCGTGCTGCCGCACGCTGCGCAGTTCATCGCAGACGCCGGCTTGCGATACGAGTACGGCATGGGCATCCACGCCACCCCGCCCTACGGCACCCATTCGAGCCGATGACCGTCCTCATCTGCCGCTGGCCGCATGCCCGATCAGCATTCGCTCGTCCCGACGGTCGGAGCTGATGGCTCGGCTGCTTTCAGTCCTTGAGTGGATCCCAGTGGTTGCTGTAGCGCAGCAGTGATTGGGCCAGGTCGGGGTGAGCGGCCGCCCACACGGTGTCGAAGAGGAACCACTGCTGGTGCCCGAATGACTGGCCACAGCGCATGGTGACTTGGGCGAGATGTTCGTCGACCTTGATGCGCGATGCGTCGGGGAGTCGGCCGTCGACGTATCGGCCCATTGTGAGGAGCTTTATGGCTTCGCCGTGGGCGGCGCGCACATCATGTGAAGCCAAACCGTCACAGGTCAACCGGACGACGGCACAGCCGGCTGCCGGCCGGTGTGGGAGGACTTTCTGTACGTCAATCAAGGCGGCCCGCAACGGGCCGCACGCGCCGCCGCCTCGGCGCGCGCCGGCCGCTGCCGCTGTCGCTCTGCGGCCGTCACGCCTGACGCCCGGCGGCCGGCGGAGAGCGGGACGCCGGAGGGCCGCCGCATACGGTAGCGCCGAGAGTGGTTAAGTTCGTGGGCCGGCAGCCGGCCGCGCCGCGCCCGAGCAGCGTGGCGCAGGGAAGGGCACGCCGGGTTCGCGCGGCGAGTCGCGGCGGCGGACCGGTTGCAGTCACTGCGCCTCCGGCGGAGGCGCAACGACTCCAGGATGGCCAGGGCTCCGTCGGCGTGTTGCGATCCGTGGGGTGGTTGCGCAGGGCCATCCCGCCAGCCGACGACCCGGGCGAGCCGAGCAGACCACCGCCGGGCCCGCCAGCGTCCGTGCGAGCCGTCAAGGTCCGCTTGACGTAGCGGGCCGGACGGCGGCCCGCTCCCCAGGAGGGCGGGTCGGCGGCTTACGGGATTGCGGATGAGCCGAGCGTGCGCTGTGGCAGTAGCCGCCCGCTGGCTGGAAAGATGCGAGCGTGACGGGTGCGAGTGCGACGGTTGACAAGTTGGCGGCGATGGTCGGCTGGAACGGCAGTTCTCCGTACCGCCCGGACTGGTCGTCGTTGCAGGTTGCCTTCGGTCACCAATTCCCGACGGATTTTCGGCAGTACGTGGAGCGGTTCCCTCCGGGCGCGTTCGACTTCGTTCAGGTGTTCCACCCGTACGAGTGGGACTACAGCGAGAGCCCCACGGTCTACGTCGAACAACTTCTAGCCCGTAACGACCTGGCCAATGACATCGAGGATTATTACAGGTTCGGCAACAATTTGGGCGAACTGTTCGCTTGGGGGACGGTCAACGGCGAATTTGAGCTTTGCTGGGAACTGACCAGCAAGCCCGCCGACACGTGGACGTGCGTGGTGGCCGACATTCGCGGCAGGACCGGGAACGCTATCCAGGCGGCATGTTGGACCTACTGCTGGATGCTCTGGGCAGCACCGGAAGGATCAGCTCGCTGGACTACCTCCGTGAGGTCCTGCCAACCACCTTCGAGCCGTACTCGTAGCCCAAGGATGAACGTGTGCACGCCGCACCCTGACGGGTGGTTAACTGGGTGTCGATCGAGAAGCACCGGGCTGGACGTTGGCGGACCGTAGCGGACAGCCAGCACAGGCCGCTAGTTGCTCCAGGCCGGCAGGCACCGATGGTTCTTTCGAAACGAAGAGGTCATCGCAGCTCGAACGTGAATAGCTCCTCGTGGCCGGCCTCTCGGTCCTCGGCCTCCACGGCTCGCAGGAGGCAACAGATCCTTTCGAATCGCCTCGCTCCGAGATTACTCTCACTGACCTGCCAGTCAGTCCAGACCACGGCGACCGGGCGGGGGACATCCCTGCTCAGTCGGTCCCACAGAGCATCCAGGTTCGCACCGTAGTACGGCCCGAAGTCGAGAGCACGGGCCAGGAGTAGGTGAAGGTCGGCTTCGGTTCGCACCTCGCGGCCGTCGATTTCCAAGAGCATATGTCCTCACCCGTCCCTGCTGGCAGCTACGCCACCGACGCGCCTCTCGTCTGGGCAAGGCTCGTGCCCGATCCGTGCCGACACAGCGGTCAACACGGGGCGACAGGCACACGTGAGCTACCCGACGATCAACGTTCGGTAGCGATCCCTGATGCTGCAACTACCCACCGTGTAGATCAACCCGATTCTCGAGCTGAGGCTATGCACCTTCCAAACTGACGGTGCAAGCGAAGGGCTGGCGGGTGCATCAATCCTTTGGCTTCCACCAGGCCGCGAGGAGCCCTACGGCGACAACCAGGAAGAGGCAGCTGAGTCCCGCGCAGACCAGCAGGCCGACTGGCCAGAATCCCGATTCCATCATGGCCAGGATCGTAAGCGGACTGTCACCGCTGCTGCCGACAGCAACGGTGACAGCAGCGGGCCGGGACTAGGGCGGCCCGCTGGCGGCCGGAGGAGGACAGATGCCCGAGGTCGCGGATGCGGACGGGCCCCACCGGACGATGCGCCCGGAACTTACAGGCGAGGGGTTGTGTAGGTCTGATCTACTGCCGAGATGCGTGGTCATCGCCTCTACCTCGTTGTGCTCGCTGCGGGCGTGATGACGGCAGGGGCCAGCCTCATGGTCGCTTTGGGCTACCTGGAGCAACCAGGACCCTTTAACCAGGCGATATTGGGTGCGATTGGCGGCGGGATGACGGGGGCAGGTTTTCGCCGTTGGCGGAAGCGCCGCTCGTCGGTCTCGGGGCACGCAGGGGGCACAAGACAGCGTGAAACGTCGGCAATCAACGACCAGCGACGTGAGGCCCAGGCAGGACGCGGCCAGGGCGTCGACTAGGCCGGCGCAGCTCAGGCGACCGCCCGTCTGAATTCCGCTGCAATTTCTGGCCAGCTCGACTACACCGTCGCGGACCCGGCGATCAGTCGTCGACGTTGTACTCGGACTCCTCGATGAGGTCTGCCACGAAGGTTTTGAAGTCGGGAGCAAGGACAGTGATCTGGTAGTTCCGCTCCTGGTCGACGTGTACGACGGCCGGCTCACCGAGCGAGCGGTAGTCGAGGGCGATCATGTCGTGACCCGCCGACGGGCAGTCGACGATGTAGATGCCGATGGCGGAGTAGTCCCATTCGGCTACCCAGAACGCGCTGCCGAGCTCGCCGCAGAGGCTGAAGTCAGCAGTTCGACCGATCGCCGCGAGCGAGAACACGCCAACGTGGTCCCCAGCCCATGAGGTTCGGCTGGGCGCGGGGTGGGCCGCACGGGCGAACGCACCGCCGTTGTGTCGACGAGCCAGGTCCACGTACGCGGCAGGCAGTTGGTATCCAAGCTGCGCTTCCACCGCCCGTAGAGTCTCGTCGGTGAGCGGATCCTCCAACGGACCGGATCCGTCGAAGACAGTTGCGGGATCGAGCACGGGTCGACGGTAGTCGGTTAGAGCCGGCCCCAGGGCGTCAGTAACCCTGCTGCTGCCGACAGCAACGGTGACAGCAACAGGGCCGAACCGTGAGAGCCGATACCGGCCGGCGGCAGATCAACGCTCGACATCAGAGACCTGCGCGGACGGTGCCGGACGATGCGCCCAGAACTTGCAAGCGAGAGGTCGAGGTCGAAGAGTTCGGCTTACCGAGAAAGCGGGTTGGCTACGTAGACGCCCTTGCCTTGCCGGCCGTCGATCAGCCAACCACCGGGCGGAATGGCCGGTGATGTGGACGCTCAAAGTTTCTGTACACCCTCAGGGCGGCCCGCAAGGCGGGCCGCGCCGGCCGACCACGCCGAGGGACGACAGCCTTTGAAGACCTCGGGGCTCCGCCCCGAAACCCCGACCCTCCTCAGAGATGCCGCCGCGGATCACCTCGCCGGGCACCACACGGGCTACCAGCCTCCCCGGACGGGGACAAGGTGGAGCGCCCTGCCGGACGAGCGACCTTGGACCCGTCCGGGGAGGCTTGACGGCCTACGACTGCCCGACGAGGAGATCCGCCTCACCAGCCCGTCCAGGCTCATGCTTTCCGGATGTACCCGGCCCGCCCGCGTGCCGGTTCGGTCCTACGTACCGTTGTGCGGGTCGGTGCTGACATAGAGCACCATCGCGACCAGAGCCAGCACGTCCACCGCCAAGAGGACGAGGTGTACATACCGGTACCGGCGCACCACCGTGCCGACCATGAGTGTCGCCGGCGTGTCATCCAAGAGCGCCGCGATCCGGTTGAAGCGTCTGCGGTACCCGGCCAGGGTCAACCGGTGGGGACCGCCTACGCCGGGAATCAGGGCGGCAATCGGAACGGGCGAGTGCCCCGAGACCCGCAGCTCGATGCTGAGCCGAACAATCCCTCCGACGCCGTCGACCAGTGACCGTGGAACGCTGTACTTGACGAGGGGGTTGGCGACGACGACATGCGTTCGAGTCACCGCCACGAAGGCAGCCGGCCCCGCGAGGTACATGAGCAGCACCAGCGTGCCCATGGGCACAAGAAACAGCAGCAGCCGCATCTGGGCGGTGTAGGGGATGTCGGTGGGCGCTACGCAGGCGAATATGCCCATCGCCGTGCCCGCGGCGATCGCCAACAGGGCGAGCGGGTCATTCCGCCGGATCATGGCCTCAACTCCCCAACAGGCCCGCTGGCCGCTCCACGTGGCTACAGTCGAGGTCCGCAACTGCACCGAGTCGCCGCTCGGCATCGGTGCCCCAGGCTAGCGGCAGTATTCGACACCGGCTGGCAGCAGTTCTGATCTTTGCAAGGCAGGGGAGTAAGGGCGTGCCCGTCGCGTGCCCGATGGGACGGGACCCGAGGGTTAATGGCGGTCAGCTACTCGGCGTGGCAGCTGGTATGGGGGCGCAGGTCAAACCAGGTCACCGCCCTGCGACTTCCGGCCGTGTTCACACTTTTAAGCCGCGTGTGGCCGGTTCGTATTCTGCCGGGGCACCTCGAAGATCAGCTAACGTCGGTTTACGTGCCCTAGAAGTGATCGCAGTACGGAGAGCGAAGACGGCTCCTCAGAGTGGTTGGGGCCGTAGCGCAGTACGCGTCCGGCGTCGTACGTCTCGGCCTGACGAACGGGCCAGCCGTCATCGCCTACTTCGAAGTACCAGACCGAGTGGCCCCAGCCAGCGAACTCATCGCCTCGGTTCTCCGCCCAACCGACGGCGGTAGAAGCGATTCGGGATGGCGGAAAGAGTACTCCCGGCACGTCCGCTTCTGGCCGCCTTCCATGCTGCAGAGCGTTCCAACTTATCGGGACTGGGTTTGCTTCTCGGCCTGTTCGAGCCATCCTCGGTACCAGCGCGTGAAGCCTGTCGGGCTCCCGTCGGGCTCGTGCAGAGGCAGGAACCCGCCGTCGCTGGCGGTGTCGTCGCCCCACATCTGACCGCGAGCTGGTCCGCTGATGACGAGGGCTTCGCGGTAGGCGCAGCCGAGGTGACAGAGGTAGAGCAGCCCGATGGAGTGTTCGGGCGAGAAGACGACAGCTTCGTGCTGCTGCCAGTAGGCGTCTTCAGCCTCGTTGAACTTGTCTTCGGAGTCGAAGTCCACCTTGCCAGGGGGATCGGGCAGGTCGTCCGCGGGGTTGAATGCATCGGTGTGCGGGAACGGCCGGCTCAACGTCTTCAGGTCGGTGAGTTCGGCACCGTCGCCTTCCCAACGCCAGCGGCCGTCTACCCGTTGAGCGGGAAAGAGGCCGTACGCCGGGCCTGCGCTCCCGCGACTGACCTGTAGGAGGAAGGAACGGTATTCGGCGGGTAGCTCGACATCTAACTGTGATTCCAGCTCGGCCAGCTCATCCGTGGTCAGAGGCGGCTCGCGTCGCCACTGATGGCCGATGGCTCCAAAAACCATGCCGGCAGACGGGTGCATCGACAGTCTGGCCAGGCGATCGGGCACATCCGACCAATCCGAGAGGACCACGGCAACACCCTAGACATTGTGCTGCGGGCGCGCGGTCATGCCGCTGAGCGTCGGTGGTCAGCCGGCGAGGTCAGTCACGTCGTCGGCGACGGTCTGCTCGCTGCTGTGTGTCTCCTCGGCTCGCCCGATCGGGCCGCGGAACTGCGCAGCAGGGGAACCGGCCGATCTCCGCCAGTGGTTCCGCAGTGGGCGAGCGCCGAACACGCGAGTGAAAGCAGTGTTGCTGCGACGCCCGCCGACGGTGTCGCGACCACTTTGTGACGTAGATCACTCGCCTCGCTATGCTGAGCCCTCGCGGGCGGGGCGTGCTGATTCGCAAGTAGTCAGCTACCCACCCTGAGGCCCTCGATGGTCGCCCGGGCGGGCACACACGTACTCCCCTGAACGAACAGCCTCGCCGACAGCAGCGGCGGCCGAGAGAGCCTGGTCCACAGCGGATTCGAGGGGATCGTCGGAGGCCCCGACCGTGGCTACGCTGGCCCGCATGCCAACTCTGATATCGCCCACCAGCAGCCTGTTCGCCGCCTTCCAGGACTGCCGCGACGACTGGGGACCCGGTCTGCACGAGGACGGCTTCGGCATCGGCCCCGAAGACGACCTGGACTCGCCCGACGGCTTCGCCGACTGGGTGCGGCGACGTGTCCGGCTCGACCACGGGGCCGGGGCGCCATGCCCCGACGAGAGGCACGCCTCCTGCCGATGGATCCTCGAGGACGGGCAGGTGCTCGGGGGGATCGCGATGCGGCACTGGCAGGACGACGACCTGGGCCAGATTGGCTACGGCGTACGTCCCTCCGCCCGCCGGCGCGGCCTGGCGAGCTGGGCCCTGGGCGAGATGCTCCGCGAGGCCCGCACCGTGCTGGGTCTGCACCGGGTGCTCATCCCCTGCCTGGAGGACAACCTCGCCTCGGCACGCACCATCGAAAGCCAGGGCGGCGTGCTCCAGGGAATCCTCGACACCGGGCGCGTCCGGGTCCGCCGCTACTGGATCACGCTCAGCCGCTGACCTGTCCACCGGCGCCGGACATCAAGAAGAGCCCTTGTACGCGGAGCGAAGGAACGACCGGCGGAAGGGGCCGATTCGGACAGGGAAACCGTCCGGGACCGCTGACAGGGACGGATGAGCCTCGCCCAGATCGAACGCACTGATCTGCCGCGTATAAGGCGCGGTTACGGGCCTGTTGCGCCAGGGATCACGAAGTGTCAGCTGAGGGGTGGCCGGTCGATGACTTCGACGTGCATGATCAGGTTGTCGACCACATCGAGGACGAGCATTCCCGGCCGGGACGGGCTGAGCCCGACGTTTCGGTGGCCGGGGCCGTAGGCGCCGTTCGGTGGAGGCTGCGTGTAGAAGCTCTGGCAGAAGGCGTCGCGGCAGTCACACTGCTGGCGGATTCGGAGGTCGGCGACCTGCCCCGCCAGGTCGTCCTCGTCTGCTTCGCAAAGCGCGCCGGCAAGTTCCGCTGCGAGTCGCGGCCATCGGTCGCTGACCAGTGCGGATTCTTCGTGCGTCATCGCCTGCGACGGTAGACGGCGAAACCCTCTTCGTCGCTCTCATTCCCGCCGCGCGTTTGCGGGTGCCTGGCGTTGTCCACGTTCAGCCGGCCGCCGGCTCGGCGTCCGCTCCGTCGAGGCGCAGCTCGGCTGCGAACTCGGAGAAGGTTTCGGCGACCGTTCGCCAGGTGTAAGGCGCAGAGCTGGTCCAAACATCGCTGGCAACGACTCGTGGATCAGCCGAACTCGTTCGGTAGTCGAGCGCAATCGCGGTGTCGTCACCGGCGTACTGCGCCACGGCGACGAAGAAGGCGCGGTCGACGTCGAGCCACGGGAGTTCGACCGCACCGGTTGCCGTCGGTTCTCGCGCGCATCGGAACAGCTCCGCCGTTTCATCATCCTGGATCAGGCGGTCGAGCGACTGTGACTCCCACTCCATCTGCTCGATGCTGCCGAGAAAGTCCAGCGGATCGTGGAACCAGGGCATGACCCGAGCGACAGCAGGCTCGCCCGGATGGTTCCACCTGCCCTCCCGCAGGAGAACGAGGAGCAGGTCAGGAACAACGAGACCGCGGACCCGAACCGTCGCCGGATAGTCGTCCTGCACGCTCGTCCCTTCGTGGCCGACGCGGCTTGCTTGTCGTCTCGTCGAGTATCCGCTCATGCCGCCGACCGGCGTCACGGTGCGTGACGAGCGGCCCGTGCAGTGAGCAGGCGGGGCTGCCGCGCGTTCGTTAGGTACCGAACCCGCCGCACAAGTAGTACAGGCCCGCGGCCAGCCCCAATATCCAGCCAGCCACGAGGCCAGACGATGACCCACGGCCGAGCCGTCCGGACAGCGCGAAGCAGCTGCCCAGCAACACCAGCTGCGCAATGCCGTACGTGAGTACGCCGAAGAAGAGCGCCGCGAATCTCCCACCGGCATCCAAGTCCGCACTCGGGCCGCCACCAGCGGCGGTGGCCAGGGCAGACGTGAACCCAACAGCAAGGCCGTGCCCAGTGAGGGCAACGACCGCTCCGGCAACCATCGGCCTGGTGATCGTCACCGCCGGAGCGTGACATACGTCGAAGGAACCGGGCTACCTCAGCCCGAACGGTTTACGAAACCGCCTCGCACAGCCGGCAGGCGGAGCCGCACTGATCTGCCGCTGATAAGGCTCGGCAAGTCTGAGCTTGTCGGGTTGACAACTGGGGCCGTGGGAGCGGATCGGGAGCAGTTGAGCCCAACGGTTGCTGAGCGGGCGTTGGCGTCACTAGGACGGCTTGGGCAAGCGGCCACGGCGTCTGACGAACGACGTGCAGGACGGTCCGGCAGCCTGGAGGCATCAACCCGGTCGCGGGCCCCTGATCGGGGGAGCAGGTTGGGAGCAACAGGGCGTCCTGAACGGCGCTGAACCGCACCTAACGGCATCTGACCGCATCACCCACCCTGCCTGCAGCTTTGCGTTTCCGCAGGTCAAAGTCCGCGCGGCGTCCTGCTTCACACCGAAGAGGTCACTGGTTCGATCCCTGTATCGCCCACGCAGGTCAAAGGCCACTTCCCGGCTCCGGGAGGTGGCCTTCCTGCTGTTGTGATGCAGCAGTTCTCGTCAGCGGTTCAGTAAGTCGCCGAGGCGCTTGAGTGGGTCTCTGGTCTTTGCCGATATGACCTGCGTGTAGATCTCCATCTTCACCGAGAAGCGGGCGTGCCTCAGCACCTGCATGGCGGCTCTGGGGTGGACGTCGAGGGCGGCCAGGGGGGCAGTGATGGTCAGCGACGGAGCGGGCAGCAGACCGTCTGCCAAGGCCCGTACTCGGCCGGGACGTCACACCAGGGCGACCCAATCCGGACCCGCACCTGATCCCGTCGACAAGCTGCCGCTTCTCCCCTTCGGCGGCCGCCCCCTTCGCCGACGCGGCAGGCAGCAGCGCAATGAGCCACTGCCACTGAGCAGTCGGCCGGTGGGATCGAGAGCCGACAGGGCGTGGCCCGCATCAGCGGCAGGGTGGCCGCCCAGCATCTCCAGCGCGAGTCCAGCGATCCGGCAGAAAGGCCGCGCTGGTGTGCTCGACGGGGGCCGGAGTAACACCGGGTGCCGACACGTCAACGTGTCGTGAAACTGCTGTCGAGCCAATTAGGTTCGGCGTTGCCTACAGAGCGATGCGGTTGACGACCGATCGCTGGACCGGACCGGTGTACTCGGTGAGGCTGAAGCGGCGATGCCCATCCGTGGGATGAACGGTGACGGCGACAACGCTCTCGTCTTCGATTCGCAGCGCGAAGACGGGGTCGAGTTCGCACAGGAATGCAAACGCCTCGCGGTCCTCGTCGCTGTCGCTGACCAGGCGACCATTCGCCTCCCAGCCGCCGGTGGCTGCGGCGATCACGACGACCACCTCGACGCTGTCGAGCAGAGTGGACGAGTTCGCCCTCCAGTCCAGCCAGCAGCGGCCCTCGAAGCGGTCCATGCCGTCATCCTTTCAGGGCGAGGCCCGGACGGCGGCCAGCCTGTCGGGTCTCGGGACGTGCGTGACGGAGCAGTCTCAGGACGTGAGTGACGTATCCGGCTGGACGATCTTGTCTGCCTCGGGCAGTTCGTGTCGACAGAGTTGCGGACGGTAGGTGTAGGCGAACCGGTAGCGCCACCTCCCTGCGGTGGGGCCTTACTGTACTGGGCTCGATCCTTGAACTGGATCGACAGCGAGAGGTGCAGATGATGGACGAGCATGTCGGTAAGCAGGAGGGGCCGTCCGCGGAAGAACTCGCGAGCCGCACTAGGTGGTTTGGGCAGTACATCGAGGCGTTGAACCAGCGATCTGTAGTGGCTGAAGCGGGTGGCGAACCGTACGCGTGTCCCTGCTGTCGGCACCCGACGCTTGAGGGGCGAGGCCAGTTCGAGATCTGCTTCGCCTGCGGCTGGGAGGACGACGGGCAGGATGACGAAGACGCTGACACGGTGCGAGGCGGCCCCAACGGTTCGCTCAGTCTGACGGATGCCCGGCGTGCCTACGCCGAACGGCCGGTCAGCCTGGCAGATGCGCGGCGTGCCTATGCCAGACGACAAGCCCGTTGGGCAGAGCGCAGACGCCGATCGGCGTCCGAGACGACTTGAGGTGATTGGATCGCACGCCGATCGCTTCGGCGCTCTCGGGAGTGTTACCCAGGTCCTGATACCGATCCGTTACGAAGGTCCCGAGAGCGGACGCGGACGGCTGCCACTTGTGATCCGACAGGCCGCGCGCGTCGTCGAACCTGGGCCGGGCCTACCGGCCCGCCGCCGCGCCTCTGGCCTTCGGCCGCCATCGCGACGGTGACAGCCCGCCGGCGGTGCGACATACGAAGAAGCCCCGGGCCGCCATGATCGATGACGGTTCCAGGGTTTCAACTTGGTCCAGACACAGGCAGTGCCTCCGGCGGGGCGCTCAGGCGCTCTGGGATGGTGTCGCCATCCCGACAACCTCCGTCCGGGCGGAGCTCCGCGGGGCGCGGACGAAGGTCGATGGGATGGCCAGAGGGTGCAGTCGAAGGGGTCGGATCGGCGCGAGCGGATAGGCGCGACATCCGTCAATGCTTCTACATGGATCTATGAGCCCCGAACTCAATGATCTGCTTCCTAGCGCCGTCCTGGGTGGCGTCTGCTGCGGCTTGCCGATGTTGGTCCTCATATGGGTTACGTCTGGTGGCAAGGATCGATCACTGCCCCGATGAACCGGTCAATAGCGGCTATCAACGGGCCGTGGCGTGACACTAGCGGATCCCTCTCGTGCTTCGGAGTCAGGCGGGCTGACCCCTGACCATTCCGAGGAACACGATTCCCAAGCTAGGGTCAGCGCCACCTACGATTATGTCCGTGACTCACTGGTCTGAGATTGCCCGCGTCGCCGAGGAACGGGGCGACTGGGATGGAGCAATCGCAGTGGTCGGTGCGGTCGCGGAGTGCTACAGCGCCGACCACGAGCGTCATAACGCACACCTGCAGCACATGGATCTGCTTGCCCGCGCCGGCCGTCATGTCGAGCTGGCGACTCTCGGCCAACGTGATGTACATGCGCGCAGGCGGCTGAATCGGCTGTTCTACGAAGAAGGCAGGTTGGAGGATCTGCGACAGCGAGCGCGTTCCGGAGATGGTGGAGCGCGGTACCTCCTCGAACGCCTTGCCGGAGATCGAATTGGTTCGGGTGCCGAGCAGGTGGGTGACTAGCTGGGTGACGGCCGACGCGGCCGAGACCGGACGTCCACGGACGATGGTGGACCGTTCCGGCAGCTCAGCTATTCGCCCAGCTCATCGACGCTTGGTCATTGCTTCACACCGAAGAGATCACTGTTTGATCCCAGGGGTGCGGTGCGCAAGGCCACTTCACCGAGAAGTGAGCAGCATGGGACATCCACGTGTGAAGAGTCGGGGTACCGTCGATGGGGTGGCGGCCGGCTGATTAGCCGGGCCTCTTGAGCTGGGAGCGGCGCTATGGCCTCGTCCGTCGATCCGCGCTTTGGGGTAGCTCTGCGGGAGTTTCGGGAGCGGCGTGGCCTGTCGCTTCGGTCTCTCGGGCAACTCGCTCACCGGAGTAAGAGCCACCTGCACGAGTTGGAGGCAGCGCTCAAGGCTCCGACGGTCGACACAGCGCGCCACCTGGACCGGATTCTCGACGCCGGGGGAATGCTTGCTCGGCTGGTCGATGTGCCGATCGACCATGCGGCCGAGGCCGGCGAGTTGCGGGCGAGAGTCGCCGCCAGCGATGTCAGCAACGACATGCTCGAACGGATCGAGCAGGGCGTTGACGACCTCGCCAGTTCCTATCCGACGATGGCACCGGCGGATCTGTTGCCGTTGGTGCGGCGGCACCTCTCCTATGTGGTGCGGCTGCTCGACGGACGGGTAACGCTTGCTCAACAGCGTCGGCTGTTGGTTGCCGGCGGTTGGCTGGCCGTGCTGCGGGCCACGGTTCACATCGACCTGCGGCAGCGGAATGCTGCGGCTGCTCATCTGCGAGCTGCTCGTGACCTTGCTGAACACGCCGAGCATCCCGAGATCCAGGCATGGTGTCTGGAGACGCGAGCTTGGGACGTGTTGACACAAGGCGACTACCGTTCAGCACTCGATCTTTCCCAGCAAGCTCAACGGGTTGCACCTCAGGGCAGCTCTGCCAGGATTCAGGCGACTGCTCAGGAGGCCCGTGCATGGGCTCGCATCAGGGACGTTGCTGCCACCCGACGAACGCTGGACCGGGTAGAGCGATTAGCGGCGAATCTGCCCGTTCCCGAGCGAGCCGAGCATCACTATCGCTACGACCCTGCCAAAGCCGCCGCTTACACGGCCACGACTTTGGCGTGGGCCGGTGACCCGGGCGCCGAGCAGGTAGCTCGGGCCGTACTGGCCGATCTGGATCCGCACGGTGACGGTGGAGCGCGGCCACGCCGGTCGGCATCGGCGCGTCTCGACCTCGGACTTGCCCTTGTCGCCGCCGGTCAGCCGGACGAAGCGGTTGCGCTCGGGGCGCAGGCCGTGGCATCCGGGCGTGTGGTGCCGTCGAACTGGTGGCGGGCCGCGGAACTGTTGGCGAAGGTCGAGGATCTCGGAGCGCCCGAGGCCGCGATGTTCCGTGAACTGTGCGTCGAGTACGCCCCCGCCAGGCGATCAACAGCGGACAGCACACCTGGTTAGCGGACAGTCACCTTCTGGATCGTAGGCGCGCGCGGCGCGACGCTGGACCTCACTGAACCGGGCGCGGATCGAGGCACCTCAGCAGCTGCCTCTTCGTGCTCTCATCACGGAGGGCCAGAAGATGACGGTGCCTATCGGGCTCCTGCGGCGGCTCGTGGGCCGGTACCTCCCGTCGATTCCGACAGCGTACGGCGTTGGGCAGCGCATCCAGATGATGGAGCAGGACATCGCCCGGCGGCGGTTGCTGGACCAGGCGCGCGGCGGGCAACAGGCCCCGGCGAGCGCCGGGAACACATCGATGTCGCGAGAGCGGCGCGTCTCGTATGACGAGTACCTTTCCGCCACCGCGCTGACTCTCGCTCGAAGGCACCGGCCGGTGTGGTCGTGGCGGCTCTGGCGCCGTATCTGTCGCTGCGGAGCCGACCTGCCCTGCCGCGTCCGGCATCGGATACCGATCAATCGGGGCCACTGGCCGTCGGAGGGTGAGCAGTGACCAGTGAGCAGGAACAGGCGATCGTCGCGGTTCATGTACGAGGACTCGACGGCATGTGTGCCGGGTGCCGAGCGTGGTGGGCGCGGCTGACTCCGTACCCCTGCTGGCAGGTGGAATGGGCGACCAGCCGGCGGGCGCGGGCGGTCACCGCGCGGTTCCTGGAGGGTGCGCGGTGACCACCCACGGCCCGGTCATGCCGGTCTGGAGCTGCGGTGGCTGTGACCTGCCCTGGCCGTGCCCCACGCGCAAGCGGGAGCTGCGCGCGGAGTTCATGGATGCGCCGGTGTCGCTGGCTCTCTACCTTGGTGCCTACCTCGTCCAGGCCACCGAGGACCTGCCCTGGATGCCGGCCGGCGTTGCTGCACCGCCGCTTCCTCGGCTGGATCAGGGAAACCGGCCGCCTCGTGCCGGTAGTGCAGCAGCGAGGTGCAGCAACCGTGCCGGCCGAATCCGGTCGAGACGAGTCCCGCCAGGAGTGGTAGGTGTAGGCGAGGAGTCGAGCAGGCACGTGAGCCGTAGCTCGGACCGCTACCGGTTCCGGCGAAGCCCGCCGGAGCTACGGCTTGCGATCAGGCCCTGGCCCGGGGGCGTGGTCAGGCCGCCCTGGTTTCGGAAGTGGTTCCTGCGGTGTCACCGTGAACCCCGTCATGGCCAGCGAGAGCAGGCGGGTCGCGGTGGTGCCGGGGTCGGGGTCGTTCTCGGTTGCCAGGGCGATGCCGGTGACCAGCGTCGACAGGTCGGCGAAGGTGATGTCGGGCGCCAGCACTCCGGCCTCGGCGGCCCGGCGTACCAGTGGCTCACCCGCCTCGGCCAGTTGGTCGGACGCGCAGTAGACGCTCTCGGTGCGGCCGCGGTTCAGCGCCTCGGCCAGGCCCCGGATCGTCGCGGCGGCCCGCGTGATCTCGATCAGGAACTCGACGAGCGCGGCCCGGGGGTCCGGTTCGCCCGCCAGTTCGCCGGCGCGGGCGCAGAGGGCGTCGATGCGCTCCCGGAAGACGGCTTCGAGCAGGGCGTGGCGGGTCGGGAAGTGGCGGCGGACCGTGCCGGAGCCCACCCCGGCGGTCCGGGCGATCTGTTCCAGCGACGCGTCGGCCCCGTGCTCGGCCACCGCCTCTGCTGCCACCGCGAGCAGAAGTTCGTAGTTGCGGCGGGCGTCTGCTCGCATGTCTCACCTCGGCGTTGCTAAGCGGCGGGGTCCGCCGTATGTTAGCAAGCATAAACGGCGGCCCCCGCCGTTTCTTGGTCGAGGAGTGTGTCCATGTCAGATCGAGCACCAGTCCTGGTCACCGGCGCCACCGGCCGGCAGGGCGGGGCAACCGTCCGCGCCCTGCTCGCCGCCGGCGTACCGGTGCGCGCCCTGGTCCGTGACCCTGCGGCCACCAAGGCCGCCGCGGTCGCCGCCCTCGGCGCCGAGCTGGTCACCGGCGATCTCCGCGACCCCGCATCGCTGGTCCCGGCGGCTCGGGGCGCCCGCGCCGTCTTCTCCGTGCAGATGCCGGAGCTGCGCGGCGACACCTGGGACTTCGAGAGCGAACTCGCCCAGGGCGTCAACCTGATCGAGGCCGCACTGACCACGGAGGTCCCGCAGTTCGTGCACACCTCGGTGTCCGGCGCCGGGCAACACGAGGACGCCCCCGGCTGGACCGACGGGCGCTGGGCCGCAATGGAGCGCGTCTTCCTGCCCAAGGCCGGCATGCAGGAACGCGTCCGGGCCGCCGGCTTCGACCGGTGGACGCTGATCAAGCCGGGCTTCTTCATGGAGAACTTCCTGCCCGACCTGGCCTACCTGCTGCCGCGGGGCATCGCGGGCGGGCTCGCGACGGTCCTCCGGCCGCAGACCCACCTGTCGCTGATCGCCGTCGACGACATCGGCCGAGCGGCCGCGGCGGCCGTCGCCGACCCGGACCGCTTCCACCGCGTCGAACTCGAACTGGCCGGCGACCACCTGCCGATGACGGAAATCGCGAAGATCATCGGTGAGTCGCTCGGCATCGACGGCACCGCTCCCGACATGACCGAGGCGGAAGCGCTCGCCGCCGGCATGCCGCCGTGGGCCACCACCTCCCACGAGTTCCTGAACGTCGCCGGGCAGCCGGCCCGGCCGGAGTTCGCGCGCGCCCTCGGCATCCCCCTGACTTCGTTCGCCGAGTGGGCCGACCGCCACCTGCGCCCTCTCCGCCAGGGCTGACGCCAAGGCGCTACCGCTGGGCCGGTCTGCTGCAGTGCCAGCCCGGATCGCTCGGAGGGTGCCCGCGCGACGCGGGCACCCTCCGAGGGCCGGCGGTGCCGGATTCCCGGCTCGCTCTCAGCTCGTGGGGCCGGACGCCGCCCCGCCGAGGGTCACCTTGAGGATCTTCTCGTTGCTGTTGTTCGGGGTGCTGTCCTTGTCCCCGCCGGTGCTCGTGGTCAGCCACAGGTTGCCGTCGAGGGTCGGTTCGACGGTGCGCAGCCGGAAGTACGTCCCGACGAAGTACTGCTGGACGTTGGTGAGCGTGTTGCCGCTGATCTCCGCACGGTACATCCGGTTGCCGCGCAGGCAGGCGATGTAGAGCACGTCCCGGATGATCGCGATGCCGCTGCACGAGGCCTCGGCCACCGGGTACGTCCGGATCGGGGCCCTGAAGTTCGGGTTGGCGCAGTCGCCGGAGGTGCCCTCGCAGGCGGGCCAGCCGTAGTTGCCGCCCTTGACGATGATGTTGGTCTCGTCCATGACGTTGTTGCCGAACTCCTGCTCGAAGAGCCGGCCCTGGGAGTCGAAGGCGAGTCCCTGCGGGTTGCGGTGGCCGTAGCTCCACACGTAGTTGCCGAAGGGGTTGTCCGCCGGCACGGTGCCGTCGGGGTTGAGCCGCAGCACCTTGCCGCCCAGGTTGCCGGTGTCCTGGGCCACGTCCGGGTCCTGTCCGTCGCCGGTGGCGGCATAGAGCTTGCCGTCGGGGCCGAAACGCAGCCGGCCGCCGTTGTGGTACTTGTTGCGCGGGATTCCCGTGACGAGCACCTGCTCGGTGCCGGTTTGCAGCGTGCCGTCGTAGCGGATGCGCACGATCCGGTTGTCGGTCGTGGTGGTGTGGTAGATGTACAGCCAGCGGTCGGTGGTGAAGGTGGCCGAGACGGCCAGCCCGAGCACGCCGCCCTCGCCGCTGGTGCCGGCCACGTTCGGCACGGTGCCGATGCTGCGCTTGTCGGTGCCGTCCGGGTTCATGGCGACGATGTCGAACAGGTCGCGCCGGCCGTAGAGGACCGTGCTGTCGGGCAGTTGCACCAGGCCCCAGGGCAGGTCCTTCTCGGTGGTGACCGCCGTGGCGCCGCAGATCGGGCTCGTGCAGCCCGCGCCGGTGTGCGCGGTGACCGCGGCGCTCGCCCCCGAGACGTTGCCCTGGGCGTCCCGGGCGGTCACGGTGTACCGGTAGTCGGTGTCGGGCGTCAGCCCGGTGTCGGTGAACGTGGTCGCCGGCGGGTTGCCGGCGGTGCCGGTGGTGGAGCCGACCGCCGTACCGTTGCGCAGGATGGTGTAGCCGGTGACCGCGACGTTGTCGGTGGAGGCCGACCAGGTGAGGGTCACGTCCGTGCCGTTCACAGTCGCGGCCAGGTTGGTCGGCGTGCTGGGTGGAGACGTGTCCTGCTGGCAGAACGGCGGGGTGACCGAGAGCGTGGAGCTGGCCTGCGAGACGTTGCCGGCGGCGTCGCGGGCGTTGACGTACCAGCCCCAGGTGACACCCTGCACGACGCTGAGCGTTGCGGTCCGCGTCCGGCCCGGGACCGAGGTGACGAGCTGGCCGTCGTGGTAGATGTCGTAGAAGGCGACGCCGACGTTGTCCCAGGAGGCGTACCAGGAGAGCGTGACGGACTGGCAGGTCAGCCGGGTGCTGCGCAGGCCGGTCGGCCGGGTGGGCGGGCTGGTGTCGGCGGCGAGCCGGGCCGTCGTCCGGCTCCCGGTCGCCGGCGCGGCCGTCGCGGCGTTGGCGGGTACGCCGGTCAGGATGGTGCCGGCGCAGATCAGCAGGGCGAGCGGTACGCGGTGTCGGAACTGGCGAGGATTGATCCGCACGGATGCTTTCCTTCCCGGGTTCTTGGTCAGTACGGGTAGCCGGGGACGTCGAGCCGCACGCTGTACAGGCCCGAGTCGTTCGTCCGGCCGGAGGTGATGTAGAGGGTCCGGCGGTCGGGTCCGCCGAACGCCACGTTGGTGGTGCCGGTGCCGCCGGAGCGGATCGTGCCGAGCTGCGCGCCGGCGGGCGAGTAGACGTGGATCAGCCCGTCCGAGCCGGAGGCCCAGTACACGTTGCCGGCGCAGTCGACGGTGACCCCGTCGGGACCGCCGATGTAGTTCACGAAGACGCTGCGGGCGCCGGTGCTGCCGTCGGGCTGGACGACGTACTTGTAGATCTTGTTCTCGGAGTAGGCGCCCACGTAGAGCGTGCTGCCGTCCGGGGAGAGCGCGATGCCGTTGGGTTGCCGCAGCCGGTCGTCCACCAGCGACACCTGGCCGCCGGAGACGCGGAAGACACCGGTACGTCCGCTCATCTGGTCGGGTCGGCTGCCGCGCTGGAAGCTGGGGTCGGTGAAGTAGACGACGCCGTCGGACCGGACCGTGACGTCGTTGGGTGAGTTGAACGCCCGGCCCTGGTAGTCGGCGGCGACGACGCTGCGGGCCTGGTCGCTCAGCCGGTATGCGGAGACGTTCCGCTGGTCGTGGGTGGCGGCGACGACCTGCTGGGCGTCGGGGCTGAGCGCCAGGCCGTTGCTTCCGGCATCGGCGACGAAGGTGTCGAAGGTCGCGGGCGGGGTGAACCGGCGGATCGTGGAGGGCTGCACGTTGACCGGCCCGGTGCCCGCGGCCATGTCGGACATCAGCAGGTAGCCGCCGTCGGCGATCCAGACCGGTCCTTCGAGGAACGAGAACCCGCTCCGCATCTTCGTCGCGGACACGGAACCGGCCGGCAGGGGCGGGCCGTACCCGGTGCCGCCCGGGCAGACCCCGGGGGGCGCGCCGGGTGGGCCGGTGAACGGGTTGGTGTGAACGTTCACATCAGAGGCGTCCCGAGGTGCCGGGGTGCGAGTGCGGCACCGACGGGGCCCGGTGCGGTGGTGAGCGCCAGGCACAGGCCGGTGAGTGCGGCGATGGTTGGACGCCAGGTCATCGGGTACTCCCGTCGGAGTCGGTGAATGCTTGGATGGGTCGGCCTCGACCCCACCATCACCTACTATTGATCAGTATCGATTCATATGGAACGCAGCTTAGGTGAGGAAGCGGCGCCCCGCATCAGTTGTCCACGATCACCTTCGGCGCATGTCCCGACAGGCACCCGATGACCTGGCCGGTTGAGCGCTGACACTCCGTACACCTTCGTGGTGACCGCCCGCGAGGCGGCGGGCGACGGGTCGGCGGCCCCACCCGGGTCCTTGACTTCCCGTATCCGCACCGCTTCCACGCCGATGGATTCCGCCGGCATCGGCGAAGGCCGCCTTGCTCCTACCCGAGCCTGCTGTCCGTGCGGGCGGCGGCGAGAGCGGCTGCCATCCGGGTCAGGCGTGCGCCCTGGAAGCAGGCCGTCTCGAGGACAGCTCTGGCGTACTCGGGATCCCGGCCGGCGCGGCTCTCCACCTGGCTGACGCCGTACGGGTTTCCGCCGGCGACGTGAGCGGTGTCGTAGTTCAGGTAGCCCGTGGGCAGGATGATCGACCCCCAGTGGTGGAAGGTCTGGTAGAGGCTGAGCAGGGTCGCCTCCTGGCCGCCGTGTTCCTCGTAGGTGGCGGTGAAGCCGGTCGCCGGCTTGTCGGCCAGTTCCTCCGCCTGCCACGGGGCGGTCGTGGTGTCGAGAAACTGGCGCAACTGGGAGCAGATGTTCCCGAAACGGGTCGGCGTGCCGAAGGCGTACCCGTTGGCCCACCGGAGGTCGTCCAGGGTGGCGACCGGGATGTCGGCAGTGGCGTCGAGGTGGGCTCGCCACTGCGGCTTGGCATCGATGACGTGCTCCGGCGCCAACTCTGCCACCCGGCGCAGGCGGACCTCAGCGCCGGCGTCCGCGGCGCCGTCGACAAATGCCTGCGCGAGCCGGTGCACGGTCCCGGTGGCGGAGTAGTAGATGACGGCGATCCTGGCATCGGTCTGCATGGTGTCTCCTGGGTCGGCTCGGTTCTCGGTCAACCGTGCCGAGCAGGCTTACCGTTCGCTGACCATCTCCTTACCGACGCCGCTGAACGGCTGTCCGTCCAGGTCGAGCTGTGCGCCGCGGCTCATCTCGGCAGTGAGTTCGTCGCTGCCGAGCGCCTCCCGGAGGCGGACCGTGATGCGCTGGACGTCATGTTGTTCCCCGGGAGGCAGCGGCGCTCCGGCGGCCTCGCGCAGCGTCCGCGCCGCGGCGAGCAGCCGCGCGGCGGGGCGACTGTCACCGCCGAGGCTGATGGCACCGGCCAGGCCCTCGAGAGCCAGGGCGACCGCCCGTTGATCCCCGGTGGCGCGCGCCGCTTCGAGCGACTCACGGTGGCGGCGCTCGGCGAGGACAGCATCACCGCGGTGCTCCGCGATGAACCCCAACTCGGCCAGCGCGAGCGCGCAGCCCGGCAGGAAGCCGGCGCGGCGGTTCCAGTCGAGCAGCTCCCGCTGCTGGGTCTCGGCGGCGTCGAGGTCGCCCCGCCGTCGCGCGATCATTGCCAGGCCCGTGCCGGCGAAGGCGACGGCGGAGGGGCTCGACTGTTCCCGGGCCACCTGTAGCGCGCGGTCGTGACTGACGGCGGCCTCGTCGAGGTCGCCTCTCAAGATGGCCAGCCGGCCGATGCATGCCAGCTGCCGGGACACCGACGTCCACAGCCGCAGGTGTTCGGCGATGCGCAGCGCCTCCCGGTAGCGGGTGGCGGCGCGGTCGTAGTCGCCGTGGATCTCGGCCAGGGTTCCCAGCAGGCTCGTCGGATGCACTTGGCCCCAGCGGTCACCCAGTTGCTCGAACAGCGCCCGGCTGGTCTCGCAGTCACGCTGCGCCGCGGGCAGGTCGCTGCGGAGTACGAGCGCGAGGTCCGCTCGGATGGCGCAGGCGGCAGCGATGCCCCACCGGTCCCCGCCGGCGCGGAACGCCGCCAGCGCCGCGTCGACCAGGACGGCGGCCTCGCCCGGATCCCCGGAGCCGAGCATCATGGAGGCGAACAACCACTGCGCGAACGCCTTCTCCGGCCCCTCGGTGTCCTGGTAGCTCTCCAGGATCCGCTGCCGGGGAGCGGTCGGATCGCCGTCCCGGGTGGCGAGAGCGGCCAGCCACATCTCCGCATGTCGCCGCAGGCCGTCCGGCGCGACGTCGTCCTCACTCCTCGGGACGATGTCCAACGCCGTCCGCAGTGACCGGCTCACCTCTCCGAATCGACCCCGGAGCAGGCGGTACCAGGACAACGAGGTGGCGAGCGCCAAGCCCACGCGGGCCTGACCGTCGGTGGCGGCGACGTCGAGTGCCGCCCGGAGGTTGGCGCTCTCGGCATCGAGCTCACGTAGCGCACGACTCTGATCGTGACCACGTAGCCGTCCGGCGGCCTGCTCGGCGAGACGGGCGAAACACGTGGCGTAACGGCGACGAGTCGCGGGCAGTTCGGCGGCGCTGCCGAGCTGTTCCAGACCGTAGGCAGCCACCGTCTCCGGCAGCCGAAAGCGTCGCGGACTCTCGCCGTGCCGCACCATGACCAGCGATCGGTCGATCAGGCGTGCCAGCACATCGAGGACCTCGTCCGATGCCACCTGCCCGCCCCCGCACACCTGCTCGGCGGCGGCCAGGGTGGCGCCGTCGGCGAAGACCGCGAGCCGGCGCAGCACCGCGCGTTCGGGAGGCGACAACAACTCCCAACTCCAGTCGATCACGGCGCGAAGCCCCTGCTGACGCGGCGGCGCGGTGCGCCGGCCGGATGACAGCAGCCGGAATCGATCGTCGAGCCGTGCCGCCAGCTCGCCCGGGTCGAGAACGGCCAGACGGGAAGCGGCCAGTTCCAGCGCCAGCGGTACGCCGTCGAGACGCCGGCAGATGACGGCGACCGCGTCCGCGTTCCGCTGATCGACGGTGAACCCCGGCTCGGTGGCGCGGGCGCGGGCCACGAAGAGCCGAACCGCCGGAGCCTCGGCGATCTGCCGCGCGCCGGCTCCGGGCTCCGGCAGGGTCAGCGGCGGCACCGGAAAGACGGCTTCGCCGGGGATCCCGAGCGGCTCGCGGCTCGTCGCCAGGATGCGCAGGTCGGCCACGGCGCCGAGAAGCTTCTCGGTCAGTCGAGCGACCGGCGCCACCACGTGTTCGCAGTTGTCGAGCAGCAACAGCATCCGCCGACCTCGCAGCGCGGCGACCAACCGGTCCATCGGCTCGCGCGGTGGTCGATTACCGGGCAGGCCGGGCGGGCTGTCGTCCCGGATCTCGAGCGTCGCCGCCACCGTGTCGACGATCTCGGTGCAGGTCGCGTGGTCGCCGCAGTACGGCTGGCCGGCCAGCTCGACGAGCCACACGCCAGCGGGGAACGTGTCACCCAGCGCACGAGCGGCCTCGATCGCCAACCTGCTCTTTCCCACCCCACCCAGACCGGTCAGGGTCACCAGCCGCTCGTTCGTCAGCCGCTCCCGCACCGCCTCGACGGCCGCGTCGCGCCCGATCAGCCCGCCGTACGGACCAGGCGACAGAGGCGCCGGAAGATTGGTCCGGGCCGGAGTCGACGCCGGTGCCGGCGGCTGGAGAGCGGGATCCTGGCGCAGGATCGCCCCGTGCAGCTCGACCAACTCCCTGCCGGGATCGATGCCGAGTTCGTCGCGCGCCTGCCGACGGAACTGCTCGTAGGCGAACAGCGCCTCATGCTGGCGTCCCGAGCCGTACAGGGCGCGCAGGTGCGCGGCCCGTAGTCGCTCACGCCACGGGTAGCGTGCGACCAGGTCGGTCAGTTCCCCGGCGAGCAGGTGGTGCTCACCGAGATCGAGCCGGGCCTCGGCCAGCTCCTCCAGCGCGGTCAGGCGCTGGTCGTTGAGCCGCTCGACCGCCTGGCGGACGAACCGCTCGTCGCTGAAGTCTGCGTACGGGGAACCGCGCCACAGCGACAGGGCCTCCGTCAGCGTCGCCGCCCGCACAGCCGGCTCCCGCTGCGCGCCCGAACGTACCAACAGAGCGGCGAAGCGACCGGCGTCGACCGATTCCGACGGCGTCCGCAGCCGGTAGCCGGCTTCACCGGACTCGACCAGCGCACGGCCACCCGCCTCGCCCGCCCCCAGTGCGCGGCGCAGCTGCGACACCTTGGTCTGGAGCGCCCCGAGCGCGTTGCCGGGTGCCTCGTCACCCCAGAGATCCTCGATCAGCCGGTCGGCGGTCACCGGGCGCCCCTCGTGAACCAGCAGGTCAGCCAGCAGACCACGCACCTTGAGGCCGGGCACGGCGACAGGTGTGCCGTCCGACGTCCACACCGCGACGTCGCCCAGCACTCCGAACCTCATCGCTTCACACTAGCCAGCCGGCTGTCCCGCCCCGCGAACGTCCGCCGACCGGCGGTCTGTTCACCGGGAAGCGGCGCGGGGTCACCGACGCGTACGTCAGCCGGCCGTCAGCCGGTGGTAAGGAGCCCCGGGCACGCTGAACCGAGCCGACACCGGAGGAACGACATGGATCAGCTACAGCGGCGCCGAGCCGCTTCCCGCCACAGGCCGCTCGCACCAGGGCGGGTGGCCACACCCTGGCTCGCCCTGCTGGCCGGTCCGCTGTCGTTCGGGATTGCCGCACCGGCACTGCTGCTCGACGACCTGGCGCGCGCAACGGGTAGCGGGGAACAGGCCGCGACCGCCGGTGTGACCGCCTTCGGCTGGGGGATCGCGTTGGGGACGCCGCTGCTGGCGGCGCTGCTCGCCCGTCGCGGCGTACGAGCGGTCCTGACCGTCGCGTCCGCGCTGGTGGCCGCGGGGACGCTCATCCTCGTGCTGATCCCGAGCGTGCCGGCGATGGTGGCCGGTGCGGCGGTGCAGGGACTCGGGTCCGCCGGCCTCACCGTGACCGCGATGAAACTGGCCGACTCGGCCCGGCAGATGGGCGTGGTCGCCGCGTCGCTGGCGGTCGTCGGGGCCACCGGTCCGCTGACCGGCGCACTGATCGCCGACCTCTCCTCGTGGCAGGCGGCACTGGCGTTGCCGCTGCTGGCGGTGCTCGCCGTGCCCGCGGCTCGCCGCGGCACCACCTCACCGGACGCGGTCCCGGCGCCGTTCGATTTCTTCGGGATGACCATCCTGGCGATGCTGGTCACCGCAGCCGTCCTCATTCCGCACCGGCCGCTGGTGGCCGGCCCGGCCACCGTTGTACTGCTGCCTCTGCTGGCGTTCTGGACCAAGGTCCGTCCGGACGGCTTCCTGCCTGCTGCGGTGGCACGGAACGGCCGGTTCCTCGCGGCGTGCGCGCTGGCCTTCGCGCTGGGAGTGGGGAACTTCGCCCTGCTCTACGCCGCGCCGGACCTGCTGCGACAGCACGCGGGATGGGCAGGCACCATGAGCGGGATCGTGCTGCTGGCGCCCTACCTGATCGGCGGAGTCTGCTCCGGGTTCCTGGTCGCGGCATCGGTGCGAGTGTCACGCCGCGTCGCGGCCGCCACGTTGCTCGTCACCGGCGCCGCCGCGCTGCTGCTGGCGGCGGTCACCACCGCCGTACCGCTGCTGCTCGCGGCGATGACGCTCGGCTCCCTGGCCGCCGCGACCGGCCAAGGCGTACTCGCCCTGCACGCGGCCGGCGTCGTATCCGCCTCCCACCGGGCCGAAGCACTCGGCCTGTTCAACCTCGCCTACCTGCTCAGCGTCGCGATCGGGCCAGTGGTTGCCGTGACGCTCTCGCACCCAACCGCTTGAGGACCCCGACGCTGGCGGTCCGCCACGGCGACGGCGCCTTCGCGGACACCTTCACTCTCACACCGACAGGCTCCACCTATCGCTACGAAGCCGACCGTTGACCAGCCGCACACCAGGTGGAGTTCCTGGATCATCGCAGCGCGTTGAAGAAGGCGCGCAGGTCGGCAGCGAGCAGGTCGGGTTCTTCCTGGGCGAGGAAGTGGCCGCCCACGGTGGGCTCGCGCCAGTGGGTGAGGTTGGCGTAGGTGCGTTCGGCGAACGATCGGGGCAGGCCGGCGTCCTCCACGCTGACCGTGATGCCGGCGGGCACGGCGACCATCGGCAGATGTGGGGCCAGGTGGTCGTCGCGGTAGGGCCGGAAGGACGTGGCGATGCAGTTGGTGACCCAGTACAGCATCACGGTGGTCAGCAGCTCGTCGAAGCCGAACCGGCGGGAGATGTCGCCGCCGCAGTCGCTCCAGCGCTGGTACTTCTCGACGATCCACGCGGCCAGGCCGGACGGCGAGTCGCTCAGGGCGGCCGCAAGGGTGTCGGGCCGTGTCTCCTGGAGGAATCCGTAGCCCCAGTCGTCTTGGGCCTTCGCGTCGAGCTTGGCGACGAACGCCTCCTCGGCCGGGCTGAGGTCGTCCCTGCGGTCCGCCGGCGGGAACTTGATGTGCTGCGAGAAGACCCCGATGACCCGATCTGCGTGGCGGGCGCCGAGCCACGTCGTCACGCCGGAACCGATGTCGCCACCGTAGGCGCCGAAGCGGTCGTAGCCCAGGCGGGTCATCAGCTCGGCCCACACGTCCGCGACGGCCGCCTCGGTCGTCGGGCCCTCGGCGAGTGGTCCGGAGAAGACGAAGCCGGGCAGGCTCGGTATGACGAGGTCGAAGTCTGCGAGCCGGGACACCAGGGGCAGCATCTCCGTGTAGGTGCCGGGCCAGCCATGGGTCAGGATCAGCGCCGTGGCGTCGGGCGATGCCGAGCGGACATGAACGAAGTGGACCGGCGCGCCCCGGACCGTGATGACGAACTGCGGGTACCGATTGAGGGCACGCTCGACCGCACGCCAGTCGAATCCGTCGAGCCAGTACCGCACCAGATCTGCCAGGTACCCAGGGTCGGTGCCGGCGGCCCACGGCTCTCCCGGGGCGGCCGGCGCGAACCTCGTCCGCGAAAGCCGAGCGCGCAGGTCGTCCAGGACGGCTTCGGGCACATCGATGCGGAAGGGCGTCACCCGATCATGGTCCCATCGCCAGGAGTCACTGGGCAGCCGCCCGAACGGGCAGGCTGCCGCCGCGGTGTGACCGCACTCGGTCGGCAGCCACGATCCGGGAGACTCGATCAACGCCTCCGGAGGAGCGTGATTCAGGCCGGAACCGCTGCCAGGTGGCACTATCGTGACCCTCAGGTCCGGCAGGCCGCGCCGTGCGAACCGGTCCTCCAGGGAGGGAAGTTCACGTGCCTCAGACGTACATCCGGGCTCGGAGGTCTTGATGCCCGCGGCGTTCCTGGGCCACGGCAAACCCATGAACGCCCTCGAGGTCAACCGGTACACCTCGGCGTGGAGAGCCTTCGGCGCCGCGGTGCCGCGTCCCCGCGCGATCCTGGTGGTCAGCGCCCACTGGTACATCAACGCCACGGCCGTCACCGCGATGCCCCGGCCGAGGACCATTCACGACTTCTACGGGTTCCCCCAGGAGCTGTTCGAGGTGCAGTACCCGGCGCCGGGACTACCCGAACTGGCTGAGGAGGTCAGTGACGTCGTCCATCCGACCTGGGTCGGGGCGGACGTCGACAGCTGGGGCATCGACCACGGCACCTGGTCGGTGCTGCTGCACGCCTTTCCGGACGCGTCGATCCCCGTCGTCCAGCTCAGCATCAACGCCGACAAGCCGATGGACTACCACCTTCAACTCGGCGCCCGGCTCGCTCCGCTGCGCCGGCGCGGTGTGCTGATCGTGACGAGCGGCAACGTGGTGCACAACCTGCGCGGCATGGACTGGGCGCTGGCCGACGACGGCTTCGACTGGGCGCGGCGCTTCGACGAGGACGCCAAGGCCCGGATGTTGACCGACCCGGGCGAGTACGCGACCCTCGACGCTCACGGGGACTTCCGCCGTGCGGTACCGACACCGGATCACTTCATCCCCGCGTTGTACCTCGCCGGTCTGGCCGCCGCCATGGACACCCCCGACACCGAGGTCCTCGTCGACGGCTACGCCTACGGCTCGCTGTCCATGACGGCCTACACCCTGGGCATGTCCTGTCCACCGGCTGCCGGCCGCGGCGGCTCCCCGCAGCCACCGCCCGGTCTGCCGCCGGACGGCTCCAACATCTGAGCAAGCGCCGGCTGGTCGAATGGTCTCATGGATCAAGGTGCAGTCGCGGTGGGTCCGGCGCTCGCCGCCGTACTCGTGGTTCTGGTGCTCGTCGCCGTGGCGACGGTGCGGGCCGGCCGGCTCGGCCACGCCCGTGGCATCGCCACGGCGGCGCTGCGCGCGGTCGTGCAGTTGTGCGCCGTGGCGCTGCTCATCACTGCCGTCCTGCGGTCGTGGTGGGCCAGCGCCGGGTTCATCGCGCTGATGATCCTGGTCGCGGCGGCGACCTCCGCGCGCCGGGTCAGCTCGCTTCGCCTCGGCTGGCCGGTGCTGGCGCCGATCGCGGCCGGCGCGCTCCCGGCCTGCGCCCTCGTCGTGGCCTCCGGCACGGTGCCGCTGACCGAGGTCGCTGTCGTTCCGATCGCCGGGATCCTCATCGGCGGGGCGATGACGGCTACCTCGCTGGCGGGCCGCCGCGCACTGGACGAGCTCCGCGACCGCCATGGCGAGTACGAGGCGGCCCTGGCGCTGGGCCTCGTGCCGCGGGATGCGGCGCTGGAGATCTGCCGGCCCAGCGCGGGGCAGGCGCTGGTGCCCGCGCTGGACCAGACACGCACCGTCGGCCTGGTCACGCTCCCCGGCGCCTTCGTCGGCGTGCTGCTCGGCGGCGGCACACCCGTCCAGGCCGGGGCGGCCCAACTACTGGTCCTGGTCGCGCTCCTGGCCGTCGAGGCGATCGCCGTCGCGGTGACCGTCGAGCTGGTCGCCAACGGACTGCTTCGCCGACCGAGCCCGGCCGTCTAGCTCCCGCTTCGACGTCTGATCGCCTGGCGGGAAAGAACCCGAAGGCGGGATGAGCCGCTACGCGAGAGGTGGGAGCGGGACCCGACGGCCGACGCGGACCTCCGCACCGGGATCAACCGGTGACGGGCTCCGGGTCGGTTGCACCGCCGGCAGGCTCCGGCCCGCCGACCGGCGGGTTGAGGTCGGGGCCGGCCTGCAACTGGACGAGCGAGGTGGGTGTGACGACCTCCCACGGATCACCGACGGCCACCTCCTCGCCCGGCCGGTCGAGAGCGTCGGCGATCAGCTCCTCGATCGGCGGGTACGGATTGCCGCCGTCCCGCCACGGCCGTGGCGACAGGGTGGGCACCTGGGAGGAGGCGAGATACCCGCCGACGGCGTACTCGTAGCCGGGGCGTACCGGCACGATGACCCGGGCCGCGCCGGCCTGCAGGAACGCCTGGTGCAACGCGTCGCTGCTGGTGCGGCTGCGTACGGTGACCCAGCGGTCCCGGCCCGCCCACTGGTAGGGGTAACACAGGTAGGTCAGGTTCTCCCACTCGAAGACCTCCTCGAAGAACTGGATGTGGTCGGCTTCGGCGGTGATCTGCATCCGGTCGATGCGGGGAGCCTCGTCGTCGGGCGTGTCCAGGGCCCCGTACAGGTCGAACTCCTGCCCGGTGAGCACGGTCTGGCAGGCCCGCTTGAGTTCCAGCATCTCCAGCTGCCGGAGGCCGGCCGCCGGCCCGCTCGCCTGGTAGGCGGTGCGTGCCTGCCGGCGTGCCTGGTCGTTGTCGTAGGCGGAGCGCTGGGCCAGGTATCCGGCTCGGATCGTCTCCCAGGCCCGCAGCCGCCACGCCGCGAACGCGCCGTCGGTCCGGGCGCACCGCACCCGCACCACGACGGTGAGCCCGCCCCGCTGGTCGGTGCTGATGCCGATCGGGACCGGACCGGGGACCGGTGAGTCGAAGTCGATCTTCGCATTGCCGACGCTCTCGTTGAGGGTGACCCGGTGCTCTCCGACCGCGACCTGCGCGGCCTGCGGCGGGCTGCCGACGTCGGTGGGGTATTCGCCCTCGGACAGGCCCCAGGTGGTCCAGACGTACGCCCTGCTCGCCTCGTAGCCGGCCGGTACCGCGACCTCGCCGGTGTAGGAGGCGTACCCCCATTCGGGCTGGGACTTGTCAGTGGAGTTCTTGGGATGGTCGAACGGCCGGGCGGCCGGGTCGACGAAGGTGGCGGTGGCGAAGACCTCCGGGTCCGGGGGCGGCTCGACGCCGAAGACGTCCCAGCGGGCGGCCTTGGCGGCCCAGTTGTCGTCGTCCAGGTCGTCGACGTCGAGGAACCAGGCGGGCGGTTTGGGGACGGCACCCGCGCTGGTGTCCTCGGACGTCCGGGTGCTCAGCCAGACCAGCGTGGCGGCGGGCTCGGGGACGACGAACTCCAGCATCAGCCGCTCGCCGTAGTTGTAGACCTGCGCCTGGTCGACCTTGTCCAGCCAGCGGTAGACGCCGCTGATGTTCGCGGCGCCGGCGGCGTTGTCGAAGGAGTGGGTGTTGGTCTCGGTGACCCGGACGCTGCTCGTGGTGGTGCGGCGTTGACCGGTCTCGGTACGCAGGAGCTGCGTGGCGCTCTCGGTGATCGTCTTGGCGTACGACACCGCGGAGCTGCTGCTCGTCTCGGTCGAGGTGGACTGGTCGGCGTTGATCTCGATTCCGGCCTGGACCGGCCCGAGGCCGCTGGACACGCTGACGCCCAGCGAGGTGGAGTTCTGCTGCGACGCCGCCGTCGCCAACGCCCGGTCCAGGCTGTTCTGCTCGGTGGACGCGAGGTCCTCGGTGGACGCGTCGATCGTCTTACTGATCGTGGTCACGGTTTCGCTGGTGCGGGTGTCGGCCACGTGGGACCGGCCGCGCGTCTCGCTGGCGAGCACGTTCTCGACGTACGAGATCTCGCCGGGCTGGTAGCGCAGCAGCGCGGTACGGATGACCATGAGGTCGCCCCGGCCGGCGATGCGGGTGTACGCGTCCAGCACCGGCACCTTCGGCTGCCCCGGATAGGGCAGCGGGTCGGCCGGGCCGGGGTGCGACGGGATCGGTTCGGCGTCGCCCGGGTCCAGTTTCGCGGTCGCCCGGCGCCGGGCGTCGTCCTGCTCGGCGGAGAACACCCGGGCGAGGCGGCTCAGCGTCGTGGTGTCCGGGACACCCAGGTCGGCCGCGGCCTGCGTGGTGGCCGCGATGGCCGGACCGAGATCGGGAAAGCCGCTGTTCCGCAGGTCCCGTACGGTCGCGTCGGTCAGGCCGATAGCGCCGGCCCGGGCGCGTAGCCGCCGCAGGGTCTGGCCGAGGTCGGCGAACCGGCCGGCCCGATCGGCGTCCGGGTCGGTCCGCGGGGGCGCCGGCGGGTCCGGAAGCAGCACGTCGCGTCCGCCGAGCAGGGCCCGGACCAGACACGCCGCGTCGGCGTCGGAGCGGGCGAGGCGCAGCAGCGTCATCCCGCGCAGCACGCGGACCAGCACGACGGCCGCCGGTGACCGGGGGATCCGCAGGAACCGGCCCAGCACCAGCACGTCCACCACCCAGCCGGTCAGCTCCGCCGCGGCCGTGGTGAGCTGTCCGGCGTCCAGGTCGTGCTCGGTGGCCCACCCGGCGACGCCGTCGCGCAGCCCACCGACGGTCAGCCGGGCGTCGACGGCCACCCGGAGCAACAGCCACAGCGTCTGCCTGCCGAGCTCGTCGAGGCGGTCGTCCCGCGCCGCCAGCCGTTTGGCCAGCAGCCGCCGCGCCCGGTCGTCGTCCCCCTCGGTGACGACCTCCCGGACCGGATCCGACCAGGCGTCCCGGAAGTCGACGACCGCGTCGATCAGTTTCGGCCCGGTGGTGCAGGCGTCGGGGGCGGCGTCGCCCTCCCGGCGCAACTGGACGAACCGCAGGCCCACGTGGGTGGTGACAGGGGTGGTCATGGTTCCCCTCCGGTCTCCCGACTCGCTTGTGGTCAGATCTTCGGCAGGTGCAGGGCCGCGGGCATGCCGTACGCGGCGAGGTGTGTGTTGAGCCGGTCCACGAGCTGGTTCCATTCGGCCCGCACGTGTGTGTTCTGGCCGGCCGTCGTCTTCACGGCCTTCTGCCACTCGTCCTCGTGCAGTGCGCCGACCAGTTCCGCGAGGGTGAACTGGTCGAACGCCACGATCGGTTCGTCGGCGCGCGGCGTGTCGGTGAGCGGGAACGCCCGCAGCGTCCCGCCGCCCGTCAGGGGGGAGTCGGCCGCACGGGCGGCGTCGTCGTACGCCGCCACGTCGCGGAGGGTGGGCACGGCCCGGTTGCCGTACCTGTCGACGCGCGTGACGCCGTCGAACATCCGACCGGCGTGCAGGTCGACCCGGGCGTGCTCCCAGGGGGAGAGGAGCTGGAGGTTGGCCGGTTCGGCGGCGCCGGTGAGCATCGACAGCCGGCTGGCCCAGACGGTCTCGTCCAGGTGGTTGCCCAGCCGATGCGCCCAGTCGTTCATGCGCTTGGTGAACCGCTGGACCAAGCCGTGCTCCCATTCGCGGGAGCGGGTCCGTACGTTCCAGGCGCCCGGCAGGCGGAGGGCCATCTCGAACAGCTCGTCCCGGGACCTCCGGTAGTACGGATCCCGGGCGTACCGTGTCTCGAGGTTCGTGGGGTCTCCGGTCCTGCCGGCGGTGTCGCTGCCGTGGTGGTTCCACAGCCGGTGCAGCGTGGCGTCGTCGGCCTCGATGAAGGCCTCGTCCTCCAGCCGGGCAGCCAACTCCCACCGCGCCTGCTCGGCGGTCCGGTCGTTGACCTTCTCCCGCACGAGCTTGAAGTGGTACACCGGCGAGTCGCCGGTCGTGATCATGTGGGCGATCTGCGGTTCGGACAGCAGCAGGTCGGGGTCGTAGTCCCAGGCGTGCAGCACGTCCTCGCTCTTCAGCCCCAACGTCCGGAACAGGGTGACACCGCGGGCGTCCAGCGGGATGTCGCGTCCCCACGCCCGGGAGGCCATCACCATCCCGATGGTGCGGTTGCCGCGGGCGGTGACGAGCTTTCCGTAAGCCGGATAGTGCAGGTCCGGCCCGGTCGGCGCGTTCATCGGGATGACGTTGAGCTCCTCGGGCAACGCGACGTGGTGCCCGATCTGGTAGCGGTACCTGCTGTAGGCGATGCCGCCGTCGTACGGTGTCGGGCCGAACCGGAAGTCGTGGAACGCCTGGACGAGCGCCTGGCGGTACAGGTCGGGGTCGGTGGTGCGCAGCATGGTCGCGGCGGCGGGACCGAGCAGCGAGTCGACGATGCCGTGGAACAGCGAGTCGACGGCGCCGCCGGCGAGGAACTCGCCGGTCGTCAGCCGTGGGTTGTCCCGCCGGGCCGCCTGGTAGAGATTCTGCAGGTACGCGGATTCCAGCGCGACACCGGAACGGTCGACGAGTTGCGCCGGATCGCGCAGGAACGCGGTCGGGACCGGCGTCACCGCCCTGGTCGCCGAGGTCTTCGCGGCCTGGGCGGTCAGCTTCTGCTGGGCCGTCAGCAACCCCTGCTGCTGCACCAGTCCCACCGGCCGGGTCACGGCGACACCCGCGGCAGTTCGTCGATCAGGGTGGCGGCCAGGTCGGCGTCGACCGGGGCGGCTGCCGCCGCCGCCCGCGCCAGTCGGGGGAGCGGCACGTCACCACGGGTCAGCACCCGCCGGCCGGCGGCCAGCAGCGAACCACCGACCCGGTCCACCACGGGCGGCACCAGTACGCCCCCCAGCGTCAGCGCCGCCGTCAGGCCGCTCATCGGCTCCCCGTCGAAATCCCTGCCGGTCAACACGTACGCGGCGACCGAACCGAGATCACGTAGGTCGTACATGGCTTGGACGGTGGGAACGGGGACGAACTGGCCCACCGTCGCCACCACGTGGACGATCTCCGCCAGAGTGGCCGGCCGGGCCGGCAGATCCCGCACCGGCACCACTTCGTCGGTGATCTCCAGGGGTACGTCGTCGAAGTGGGTGGCCACCCGCTCCCGGTAGCGGACGATGCCCTTGACGGTGCTCACCCCGGCGGCGCCGACCGAGTCGTCGAGGAACACCCGCACCCCGGCGGTGCGGATCACGGTCAGCTGCCACACCGGTCCGTCGGGCGTCGTGGTGGCCGGACCGCCGACCGGCTCGCCGTCGGAGTCCAGCAGATCCAGCCGGTAGGCGAAGCGGTCCTCGGCGCCGGCCGGGTCGACCCGGATGTGGATCGGCAGCGGCGCGCTGTCGGGTACCCCGCCCAGCCAGTCGATGTAGGTGTCGTACACGTCCTTGGCCAGCGTGAACGCGATGTCGTCGAGGACCGAGGCGGCGGCGACGAACCAGTCGGGCTGCCAGGACCAGGGCTGACCGCGAGACGGGCGGCCCTGGTCGGGGCGGATCAGCACCAGGTCGAGTCCGTCCGCCCGGACCTGCTGGACGGCCGTCGGCAGCAGCTCGCCGCCGACCCCCTCGACCGCCGCGTCCAGCGCGACGGTCCCGGCCACCAGGTCGGGTTCGGTGAGCGGGGCCGCCCGCAGCGGACCGCCGAGCGGTGGCAGCGTGTCCGGGTGCCGGTGGCGCTGGATCTCGAAGGCCAGGCTCTGGTCGCAGCGGGTGGGTCCGTCCCCGGGCAGGTACGCGGCTCGCAGCGCCCGCAGCCCGTCCGCGCCGAGCAGTGGCCGCGCCGAGAACGACACGCCCGGCGCCATGGCCAGGAGCAGCCGCATCGCGCTCCAGTGCACCAGCGGGGTGGCCTTCGGGTCCGCCTCCTCGATCTCGAAGGCGCGCGCGGGCGTGAACGCGTATCCCATCGGCAGCGGCGCGTACGAGATCGTCTCTCCGCCGACCACGACGCTCCGTTCGGCACCGGCGATCCGGTGCTCGACCCTCAGGTCGAAGACCAGCGGCTGGGCGGCGTCGACGTCGGTCACCATGACGGCGGACGCCTCCGGCCGCCGGTCCGCGTGCGCCGCGGTGGCGGCCTCGTAGCACCAGCCGGGCAGATAGCTCACGGTCAGCGAATCGGCGCCGTCGAAGCGGACGTGCAGGACGTTGCTCATCGCGTCGAGGCACACGAACACGGGGTCTGCCGGTGCACCGCCGTAGAGTTCCAGCCAGCGGCCCTCGCCCTCGACCGCGGTGTCGAGGGTCAGCCAGACGTCCTCCAGCACGGCGCGCAGTGGCCGGGCCGCCTCGTCGGCAGCCTCCAGAAGGGTCGGTGGACCCGGGGCCATGGTTGGCAGCGTATCCACGGCGTGTCACGCCGCAGTCACCTGTCAGTCACTCGCGTGCGGGAAAGCGGACAGCGCGGAATCGGACAGGCCGCTCGACCCGCGTCGGCGCGGCGACACCGCAGGAGACCAAGGAACCGGGGCCAATGGCCGTCGGAGGGTGAGCGGTGACCGGGGGCGGGAACAGGCGACCGTCGGACATCCGGTCAGCGGCGGATGAGGCCGAGGTCGGTGGCGGTGGCGACGGCGGCGGTGCGAGAGTCGACGCCGAGTTTGGCGTAGATGCGGGCCAGGTGGGACTTGACCGTGCCCTCGGTCAGGTGGAGGCGGGCGCCGATGGCCTGGTTGGACAGACCGTCAGCAACCAGCGCGATGACCTCGGTCTCGCGTCGGGTCAGGGCGGTGCCCGGCGTACGCAGGCGGTTCATCAGCCGGTCCGCGACGGCGGGCGCCAGCGTGGTGCGTCCGGCGGCGGCGGTGCGGACGGCGGCGGCCAGGTCCTCGGGTGGGGCGTCCTTGAGGAGGTAGCCGGTGGCGCCGGCCTCGATGGCGGGCAGGGTGTCGGCGTCGGAGTCGTAGGTGGTGACGATCAGGACGCGCGGCGCTCCCGGGCGGGCGGTGATCCGGGCGGTGGCTTCGGCGCCGCCCATGCCCTTGCCGAACTGCAGGTCCATCAGCACGACGTCGATGTCGCCTGCGGCGGCGCGGATGACGGCATCCTCGGCGGTGGCGGCTTCGGCCACGACCAGGAGGCCGGGTTCGGTTTCCAGCACGGCGCGCAGTCCGGCCCGTACGACGGGGTGGTCGTCGGCCAGGAGGAGGCGGATGGGGGCGTCGTCGGTCACGGGCGGCCCTCGGGCTCGGTCTCGGTGGGTTGGGTGAGGGGAAGCCGGGCGGTCAGGGCGGTGCCGTGACCGGGCGCGGACTCGACGGCCAGGGTGCCGCCGAGGGTGTCCATGCGGGCACGCATGGCCGCCAGGCCGAAGCCGCCGCTGTCGGCGTCGGGGGCGGACGTCCGTTCGGGGTCGAAGCCGCGCCCGTCGTCGACGACGTGCACGGCGACGTGGTCGCCGAGATTGCTGAGGGTGACCTCGGCGGTGGTGGCCCGGGCGTGCCGGACCGTGTTCGCGAGGGCGGACTGGGCGACACGCAGGAGAGCCACCTCCTGGGCGGTCGACAGCGGCACGGTATCGCCGACGAGGTGGAAGCGGGCGGTGAGGCGGTGGCGGGCGCTGGTGGTGGTGCACAGGCGCTCCAGTGCACCGGCCAGGGTGGTGCCCTCCAGGGCGGGCGGGGTGAGTGCGGCGACGAAGCGCCGGGCCTCGGCGAGGTTGTCCACGGCGACCTGGCGGGCCGCGTCGACGTGGCCGGCGGCGGCGTCGGTCCGGCCGGGCAGGGCGCGCTCGGCGGCGCGCAGCAGCAGTTGGATGCTGGACAGGCCTTGGGCGAGGGTGTCGTGGATCTCGCGGGCCAGACGCTCGCGTTCGGCGAGTACGCCGGCGGTGTGCTCGGCCCGGGCCAGGTCGGCCCGGGTGGCGGTGAGTTCCTCGATCAGTTGCCTGCGCTGCTCGCTCTCCCGGTACAGCGCCTGGTATCCCCACACCACCCCGACGGCGACGGCGGCGCCGAGCGCGGGACCGATCGCCACCGCCGGGGTGAAGGAGCCGGTGTGGGCGGCGAACCCGGCGACGGCAGCCGCGGCGGTGGCGATCACGGCGGCCAGGCCGGCGCGGCGCGGCAGCAGGTGGAGCTGGAGGAAGTACAGCGGAAAGGCCACCCAGATCGCGTCGGCGGACAGGCCCAGCAGCAACAGCCACACGGCGCCCACGGCCGCCAGCCACCACGCGGCGGTCCGCCGCGAACGGCGGATGCGGGGAAGGAACGGCCCGGCGGCGTACGTCAGGCCGAACGCCGCCGCAGCAGCGACGATCAGTCCGGCGTGGGGCCGGTCGACGGCCACCGCCCGGCCGGCGGCCAGGACGAGCAGGCCGGCGATCAGCAGGTGAAGGCACCAGGCCAGGGCCCGGATGGTCGGCGTCAGGACGGGGACAGCGGTGCTCACAGTGCGTCCCACGTTACCGAGGCAGGCGGCCCGGGGGCCTCTATCGAAAGTTAGAACCCGGGTGCCGTCTTCCGGCCCGCGAAGTGCCGTCCTACGCCAGACGCGCACACGGGCGTCGGCAGCGATGGTGGATCCATACCGCTTCCACCGCTGGAAAGGACAGGCCGAGGCCGTGTTCGTCGCCTGGAGAGATCTGAAGTTCGCCAAGGGACGCTTTGCCCTGATGGGGACCGTCATCGTGTTGATCACCCTGCTGGTCGGGCTGCTGTCCGGGTTGACGGCCGGACTGGGCCAGCAGAACGTCTCGGCCATCACCGGCCTGCCCGCCGACAGGATCGCCTTCCAGGCACCCGGCGACGGCCAGAGTGTGTCGTACTCCAACTCCACGGTCACCGAGAAGCAGTGGCAGCAGTGGGCCGAGGCCCCCGGAGTCACCGGCGCCGAGCCGCTGGGCATCACCACCACCAAGGCCACCGCCGGGGACAGAAGCGCCGGGGTCTCCGCCTTCGGCGTCCGGCCCGGCTCCCGCCTGGCCCCCGACAGCGACCGGATCGACGGGCGCTCGGCAGTGCTGTCCACCAAGGCCGCCGCCGACCTCGGCGTGCAGGCCGGTGACTCGATCACGCTGGCCGCGCAGCAACTCACGGTGGCTGCAGTACGGGGCGACGCCTCCTTCAGCCACACCCCTGTGGTGTGGACCAGCTTGGACGCCTGGCAGCGGATCGCGCCTCCCACCGGCACCGGTGGCGGCGGCCCGACGGCAACCGTCGTCGCCCTGACCACCACCTCGGGGGCCGATCTGGCGGCCATCGACCGGCAGACGGGCACCGAGACGGTCTCCGTCGACGACTCGCTGTCCGCGATCGGCTCCTACACCTCCGAGAACGGCTCCCTACAGCTGATGCGCGGCTTCCTGTTCGCCATCTCCGCCCTGGTCATCGGCGCCTTCTTCACCGTCTGGACCATCCAGCGCAGCGGCGACGTCGCCGTGCTGAAGGCACTCGGCGCCTCCACCGCCAACCTTCTCAAGGACGCCCTCGGACAGGCCGTCGTCCTGCTCACCGGCGGCACCCTGCTCGGCACCGGCATCGCCGCCGCCCTCGGCGCCCTCGTCGCCGGGTCCGCGGTGCCGTTCCTCCTGACCCCGGTGACCGTCCTGCTCCCCGCGGCCGTGATCGTCATTCTCGGCGCGCTCGGAGCCGCTCTGTCCATCCGCCGCATCACCTCCGTCGACCCGCTGACCGCCCTGGGGAGCGCCCGATGAGCCTGAACCTGACCGACGTCACCCTCACCTACCCCGACGGCGAGGGCCGCCTGACCGCCCTCGACCGCGTCACCCTGGACGTACCCAAGGGCAGCCTGACCGCCGTGATCGGCCCTTCCGGCTCCGGCAAGTCCAGCCTCCTCGCGGTCGCCGCCACCCTCATCACCCCCGACTCCGGCACCGTCACCGTCGACGGCACCCCCACCACCGGCATGATCAGGAGCGAACTCGCCGACCTGCGCCGCCGCAGGATCGGCATCGTCTTCCAGCAGCCCAACCTGCTGCCCTCCCTCACCGCCGCCGAGCAGCTCCAGGTCATGGCCCACATCGACGGCCGCCCGCCGGCCACGGCCCGCACCCGCGCCATGGAACTCCTCGACGCGGTCGGCCTCGCCGGCCAGGCCGACCGCCGGCCCCACCAGCTCTCCGGCGGCCAGCGCCAGCGCGTCAACATCGCCCGCGCCCTGATGAACGACCCCACCGTGCTGCTCGTCGACGAACCCACCAGCGCCCTCGACCACGAACGCGGCGCCGCCGTCATCGACCTGATCACCCGCCTCACCCACCAGCAGGCCACCGCCACCGTCCTGGTCACCCACGACCGCACGCTCCTCACCGCCGCCGACCAGGTCGCCGAGGTCCACGACGGCCGCCTCCACCTTCCGGCACCGGCCCGCTGAAGCGGCGCGACCCACGAGCTGTCCGGCCCGCAGCAGCAACCCGGCGTACGCCGGGACGCCGGCCCGTCCCCGGCCGGCGGGAACGCGGTCGCGGCCGACGGAATGTGAGACCGCCGACTCCGCCGCTCGTCACGGCACGTGTGCGGCTCCTGGCGCATTGACACCGGGGCTACGGCCACATAAGACTGTCGCGACAACTGAATCACCGCGTGTACGTGCGGGGGAAGACCGGTCGAAATCCGGCGCTGGCCCGCAACGGTAGGCCGTCCAGTGAACTCTGGCGGCGAGCCCGAATACCCGTCGTACGCGTGAATCCGCTCCCCACCCGTCGTGGCCCACGGGTCGGAGTCCCGACCGACCCGGCGTTGCCGCATCGGCCGGGCTTTCGACGACCGCCGGGCCGGAAAGGCGCTTCCGATGGTCGTCCGCCGAAGCCGGCACCGCCTGCTCGCGCTCCTCTGCGGCGTGCTCGCCGCCCTCATCCTCACCACACCGGCCGTCGCCGCACCCGAGCGCGCCGCCCTCACCCGCCCCGAGGCCGCCGCCGGCTGGCTCGCCCGGCAACTGGTCGACGGGGAACGCTTCGAGGCGGTCTTCGACGGCGTCGCCTACCCCGACCAGGGGCTGACCCTCGACGCCGTGTTCGTCTTCGCCGCAGCGGGCGCCGCCGACGACTACAGCGCCGACGCGCTGGCCTGGGTCACCCGGCCGGACGTCCGCGACGGATACGTCGGCGACGGCGTCGCCGAGGCGTACGCGGGCGCGACAGCCAAGCTCGCCCTCGCCGTGCAGGTGCGCGGCGGCGACCCGGCCGACGTCGGCGGGGTCGACCTGATCGCCCGGCTGCGCTCGCTCCAGACGCCGGCCGGCCGGTTCAGCGACCGGTCCGCGTACGGCGACTACAGCAACGCGTTCAGCCAGTCCTTCGCGCTGCTGGCGCTGGACCGCACAGCGGCCGGGGCGCCACCGGCGGCGGCCGCCTGGCTGGCCGGCACCCGATGCCCGGACGGCGGCTACCCGCTGCTGCCCGCGCAACCGGTCTGCGTGTCCGACGTGGACGCGACCGCGCTCGCGACGCAGGCGCTGCGCGCCGCGGGGCGTCCGGCCGACGCCGCCGCCGGGCTGCGCTGGCTCGTGTCCGTCCAAGGTGCCGACGGCGGCTTCGCCAACGCCGCCGGCACGCCGAACGCCAACAGCACCGGCCTCGCCGCGCAGGCCCTGCGCGACGGCAGCCGGCCCCTGGCCTGGGCGCGCGCCCGGGCGTTCCTCGCCGGACTCCAGGTCGGCTGCGCCGGGGCACCGGCGGACCGGGGCGCTGTCGACTTCGACGGCGGCGGCTTCGACCCGGCCACCGCACCGCGGGCCACCGCCCAGGCCGTCCTCGGTCTCACCGGGACCGGGTACGCCCGCCTGTCCGCCGCCGGTGCCGACCCCGGCGCGCCGGCGCTCGCCTGCCCGTGAACCCCCTCGCCGCTCACCCGATCACAGGAGGACCCGTGTTCCGTCACCGTTCCACAGTCCGCACCTGGCTGGCCGGCCTGCTGGCCGCCGCCGTGGCGGGCGTCGCGCTGACCGCCGCCGAACCCGCGCCCCGGGCCGCGCACGCCGCCGCCTGCGTCGGCACCTCGGGAGTCACAGTGGTCGTCGACTTCGCCGCGCTCGGCGGCGGCGTCCAGGTCGGATGTGCCCCGGGTGACCCGGCCACCGGCCTGGCCGCGCTGCAGGCCGCCGGCTTCACAGTCACCGGCACCGCCCGCTGGGGCCTGGCCTTCGTCTGCCGGATCAACGGCAAGCCCACCGCCGCGACCGAGCCGTGCGTCAACACCCCGCCGGTCACGGCGTACTGGTCGTACTGGCACGCCCCCAGCGGCGGCTCCTGGTCCTACAGCACGTCCGGGGCGACCAGCTACAACCCCGCGCCGGGCAGTGTCGAGGGCTGGTCCTTCGGGGCCGGCGCCCCGCCGAGCATCGCCGCTCCCTAGGTGTGACCAGCGGCGCACCGGGTGCCGGCCGCTGCTCTGGCGTCGTCGCGCGCCCGGGCGGTACGGTGTCGGCACCCGGTGCGCCGGGCACACAACTGCATACGTCCCGTGTGGGGGGAAGCCGGTTCGAAGCCGGCGCTGACCCGCAACCGTGAGCGAGAGTGCCTTCTCGCGAGCCGGAATGCCCCGCCCGGGACGAGCGGCTTCCACTGTCGAGGTCTACAGGGTGAAGTCCGGGCCGCCGAGGTCCGACCACCCCCGCTCACCGCAGCACGCGGAGCGGGGTGTCCGTTTCTCGGGGTGCTTTCCGGAGGTTTCACCGACCGCTCTGCGAAAGGCACCCCTGATGCCCCTGTCCCGGCGTCTCACCACCGGTCTCGGTATAGCCACGGTCACGACCCTCGCCGCGATCACCGGCGCCCCTCTGACCGTTGTCGCGGCACCCGCCCCGGCCCACGTCACAGCCGCCCGCGACGCCGCGGCCTGGCTGGCCGGCGAGTTCACCGACGGTACGCTGCCCGGCCCGTTCACCCCCGAGGACTGGGGGCTGACCATCGACGGCCTGGTCGCACTGTCCGCCACCGGCGTGGACGCGCCCACCCGGCAGGCGGCAACCGCGCAGGCCGCCAAGCACGTGCGCTCCTACAACAGCTACGACGACTGGGGCATCGAGGGCTTCACCGACGGCGGGGCCACCGCGAAACTGCTCTACGCCGCCTCCGCCGCCGGCGCCGACCCCACCGACTTCGGCGGCTACGACCTGCGGGCGGAAACCCTGTCGCTGATCGCCGGCGCCGACGCCGGGCACCAGCGGGGACGGATCACCAGCCGCACCACCGCCGACAGCGGCCCGGACGCCAGCAACACCTTCGACCAGTCGTTCGCCGTGCTCGGCCTGGCCCGCAGCGGCGACCTACCGCAGGAAACTGTGGACTTCCTGCTCCGGCAGCAGTGCGCGGCCGGTGGCTTCCGGCTCTACCCGGACACCGCCGACGGGCCGTCCTCCTCCTGCGACGAGCAGCCCGGCGCCACCCTCGATGTCGACTCGACCGCGATGGCCGTGCAGGCGTTGCTGGCCGCCGCCGAGGACGGCGCCACCGGTGCCGGCGACGCCGCGCGCAAGGGCGCCGACTGGCTGGTGGCCCAGCAGCACGCCGACGGCTCCTTCGGCGGTTCGGGACCGACCACCGGTGCGAACTCCAACAGCACCGGCCTGGCCGGGCAGGCCCTCGCCGCCGCCGGACGCGACGACGCCGCCGCCCGGGCCGCGAAGGCCCTGGCCGCGCTGCAGCTCACCGCGGGCGACGGCGGGGCCGCCTCGGCCGACGCCGGCGCGATCGCCTACAACACCGACGGACTCACGGCGGCCACGGCGGGCGGGATCACCGACACCGACCGTGACCAGTGGCGCCGCGCCACCGCGCAGGCCCTGCTCGGGCTGGCCCAGGTTCCGCTGGGCCGGATCGGCCTCGGCACGCCGCCCACATCGACTCCCACCCCGACCGGCACGGCCTCGCCCACCGCGCCCGCCACGCCCACCGCGTCTCCCACGCTCACCACGTCGCCTCCGCCGACCGGCACCGCCGGCCCGACGCCGAGCGTGACCAGCCCTCCGGCGACACCCGCGCCCACGACCGCGGCGCCGACCACCGCCGCTCCGCCGATCACGACCCCGGCCGCGTCAGGGCTGGGCGGGCTGCCGACCACCGGCGCGGCGATCGGCAGCTATCTGCTGATCGCGCTGCTGCTGATCGGTGGCGGAGTGACACTGCTCGTGCTCGGCCGACGGCGGGCGGGATGAGCCTCCGTGCCGCCCGCGGCGCGCTGGTCGTCGCCCTGGTCACCGCAGGCACAACGATCGGACCGGGCAGTCCTGCGGTGGCCGCCGGGTCGGCCGGCTACTGCCCGGACGCCTCCGGGGTCACAGTCGTGGTGGACTTCAACGAACTCGGCGGCGGAACGGTGGTGCGCTGCGCGCCGGGCACCCAGGCCACCGGCCTCGCGGCGCTCAAGAACGCGGGCTTCCCGATCACCGGCACGCTGCGCTGGGGCGAGGGGTTCATCTGCCGGATCGACGGCAAGCCGTCGGCCGCGACGGAGAAGTGCGTCGACACGCCGCCTGCGAGCGCGTACTGGTCGTACTGGCACGCGCCGAACGGCGGCAGCTGGACGTACAGCGACAAGGGTGTGCTCAACCGCAAGCCGGCGGCCGGCAGCTTCGAGGGCTGGTCGTTCTCGCTCAACCGCAACGCCAACGACGCGCCTCGTCCCGGCGTCGCGCCGAAACGACCCGCGCCGCCGCCCTCTCCGCCACCGGCCCCTCCGCCGCCGCCACCCGCGGGCGGCGGGCCGGCGGCGCCACCACCGGCGGGCGGAACCGTCGTGGCGCCGCCGGTCGGCGGTGGCCGGCCCGGTGAGCCCACCCGGCCGACCGGCACCGCCGGCCCGCCGGCCTCCGTCAGCCCGCCGACCTCCGCCGGCACGTCACCGACGGCCGGTACGCCGACCCTGGCGGCGACGCCGGGTGCTGACAACAGCACGGCACCGCAGGGCTCCTCCGACGAGCCCGTGGTGACCGATGTCGCCGCGTCCCGTGACGACGACGGCCTGCCACTGGGCACGATCGCCGGGGTGCTGCTGCTCGCCGTGCTCGCCACCGGCGCGCTGGTCGCGGCCCGTCGGCGGCGTGCCACCGGCCCGGATGACTGACGCCGCGGTCACCGGGTCGCCGGCCGCTGACGCCGGTCGTCTGCCGGGCCGGTGGTCGGTGTGGTGGCTGCCCCGAGGGCTGCATCCGGGCGCGTGGTGGCTGTGGGCGCTCGGCTTGGCGACCGCGGCCAGCCACACCACGAATCCACTGCCCCTGGCACTGCTCGTCGCCGTCGCCGGGCTGGTGGTGGTGCGCCGTCGTGGCGACGCGCCGTGGGCTCTGGCGTTCCGCATGTACGTCTGGCTCGGTGTGGTGATCGTCGCGATGCGGGTGGTGTTCCGGATCGTGTTCGGCGGCGGCCAGGGCGAGCACATCCTGGTCCGGTTGCCGGAGATCCCGCTGCCCGCGTGGGCGGCGGGCATCCGCCTGTTCGGACCGGTCGCCGTCGAGCAGATCCTCGGCGGCTTCTACGACGGGCTGCGGCTGGCGACGATGCTGATCTGCCTCGGTGCGGCGAACGCCCTGGCCAACCCGAAGCGGCAGCTCAAGGCCGTACCCGGAGCGCTGTACGCGGTCGGTACCGCCGTCGTGGTCGCGTTGTCGGTCGCCCCGCAACTGGTGGAGAGCGTGCTCCGGGTCCGCCGGGCCCGTCGGCTGCGTGGCGCGACCGGGCGGGGGATGCGGGCGTTGCGCGGGATCGCCCTGCCGGTGCTGGCCGACGCGCTGGACCGGTCCCTGGCCCTCGCGGCGGCGATGGACTCCCGTGGTTACGGCCGCACCGCTTCGGTGGCCGCCGGGCAGCGGACCGTCACCGGCGGGCTCGTCCTCGGCGGGCTGGTCGGCGTCTGCGCCGGCACCTACGGGCTGCTCGACAGCGCCGGACCCGGCTACCTGGGGCTGCCGATGCTTCTGGCCGGACTGGCGGCCGCCGTGACCGGCATGCTGCTGGCCGGTCGCCGGGTCCGCCGCAGCCGCTACCGGCCGGACCGCTGGCACCCGGCCGAGCTGATCGTGGCCGGCTGCGGGGTGGCCGCCGCGGCGCTGACCATGCTCGCCGGCTCGGGGGACCCGGAACTGCTCTACCCGCCGGTCAGCCCGCTCACCTGGCCGCAACTGACCCCGCTGATGCTTCTCGCCGTCGGCGTCGCCGCGGCGCCGGCCTGGCTGGCACCACCACCGCCCGTGGTGCGGGTCCATCGCCCGCCGGCGGTGGACCCGCCCGTCCCCGTGCCGAAGACACCGGCGGACGGAGAACGCGTCGCGACGACACAGTCACCGGGAGATCGCCGATGATCACTTTCGACCGGGTCACCGTCCACTACGCCGAGGGCGGCCCGCCGCCGCTGCGGGACGTGACACTGCACATCGACGAGGGTGAACTCTGCCTGGTCGCCGGCCGTACCGGCGCCGGAAAGTCGACGCTGCTGCGGGCAATCAACGGCCTCGTCCCGCACTTCACCGGCGGCACCCTGCACGGCACCGTCACCGTCGACGGCCGGGACACCCGTACGCACCCGCCGCGTGACCTCGCCGACGTCGTCGGCGTGGTCGGCCAGGACCCGCTGGCCGGCTTCGTCACCGACACCGTCGAGGAGGAACTGGCGTACGGGATGGAGCAGCTCGCCCTGCCGCCGGCGGTGATGCGCAAGCGGGTGGAGGAGACCCTGGACCTGCTCGGCATCGCCGACCTGCGGGACCGGCCCCTGCGGACGCTGTCCGGCGGACAGCAGCAGCGGGTCGCCATCGGCGCGGTGCTCACCGCGCACCCCCGGGTGCTGGTGCTCGACGAACCCACCTCCGCGCTGGACCCCACCGCGGCGGAGGACGTGCTCGCCACGGTCACCCGTCTGGTCCACGACCTCGGGGTGACCGTGGTCCTGGCCGAGCACCGGCTGGAGCGCGTGCTCCAGTACGCCGACCGGCTGCTGTACCTGCCCGGCGACGGCCACGTGCACGACGGCACGCCCGCGACGGCGCTGGCCCACGTCGACATCGCGCCACCCCTGATCGAGTTGGGTCGCCTCGCCGGCTGGACACCGCTGCCGCTGTCGGTCCGCGACGCCCGCCGACGGGCGTCCGACCTGCGGCACCGGCTCGCCGACGCGGAGCCGCCGCCGGCCCCGGTGGTCGCGGACAACCGCCCCACGCTGACCGCGCGGAAGATCGTCGTACGGTACCCGGGGACCGTCGCGGTGGCCGGCGTCGACCTCGATCTGCGAGCCGGCGAGATCGTCGCGTTGATGGGCCGCAACGGATCCGGCAAGTCCAGCCTGCTCTGGGCGGTGCAGGGCAGCGGGCCCCGCCACGGCGGCACCGTCGCCGTGACCGGTCCGGAGGGCACGGCCGACCCGAAGGCACTGCGTGCCGGTCAGGCCCGCCGCCAAGTCGGCCTCGTCCCGCAGAACTCCGGCGACCTGCTCTACCTGGAGACCGTCGACGCGGAGTGCGCCCAGGCCGACCGGGAGACCGACGTGCCGGCCGGCACCTGCCGGGCACTGTTGGACCAGCTCGTCCCCGGCCTGCCCGGTGACCGGCACCCCCGGGACCTGTCCGAGGGACAGCGGCTCGCCCTCGCGCTCGCCGTGCAGCTCACCGCCGCTCCGCCGGTGGTCCTGCTGGACGAGCCGACCCGCGGCCTGGACTACCACGCCAAGCGGCAGTTCACCGCCGTCGTCCGGATGCTGGCCGGCGACGGCCGGGCCGTGGTGGTCGCCACCCACGACGTCGAACTCGTCGCGACCCTCGCCGACCGGGTGGTGGTGATGGCCGAGGGGGAGACGGTCTCCGACGGCACCACCGCCGAGGTCATGCTCGCCTCCCCGGCGTTCGCGCCGCAGGTGGCCAAGGTCCTGGCCCCCGCACCCTGGCTGACAGTGGAACAGGTCGCCGCCGCGATCAGCGCGACCGGGGGACCGGCATGAGCGTGCTGCGAGTCGCCCCGCGTTCCGCAGTGGTGCTGACTCTCGCCTCGGCCGCCGCGCTGGCCACGTTCACCTGGCCCTTCTTCGTCCCCGCGAACCCGGAGAGCACCGCCCGAACCGCCGAGGCGCCGCTGGTCTTCCTCGTCATGCTGCCGGTGCTCGTGGCGCTCACCCTCGCCGAACTCACCTCCGGCGGCATCGACAGCAAAGCCCTCGCGATGCTCGGCGTACTCGCTGCCGTCAACGCCGCCCTGCGGCCCCTGGGCGCGGGAACCGCGGGCATCGAGACGGTGTTCTTCCTGCTCGTCCTCGCCGGCCGGGTCTTCGGACCCGGGTTCGGATTCCTGCTCGGCGCCACGTCGCTGTTCGCGTCCGCACTGCTCACCGCGGGCGTCGGACCGTGGCTGCCGTTCCAGATGCTCTGCGCCTCCTGGATCGGCCTCGGCGCCGGCCTGCTCCCGGCCCGGCTGCGCGGGCGGGCCGAGACCGCCGTCCTGGCTGGCTACGGCGTGCTCGCCGCCTACGGCTACGGCCTGCTGATGAACCTGTGGTTCTGGCCGTTCAGCGTCGGCGCGGACACCCAGCTGTCGTACGTCGCCGGTGCGCCCGTACTGGAGAACCTGCACCGCCTCGCCCTGTTCACCGCCGTCACCTCCACCTTCGGCTGGGACACCGGCCGGGCGATCACCACAGCCGTGGCGATCGTCCTCGCCGGTCCAGCCGTCCTGGCGGCGCTGCGCCGCGCCGCCCGGCGGGCCGCGTTCGGCGCTCCGGTCACCTTCGCCGCGCCCGAATCTGCCACGCCCGGGGCGGATGGTGAGCAGGTGACCATGCCCGGCATCAAGCCGACATCCTCGCAGGCGGCGGAGGAGGTCAGCTCATCGCAGACCCCGCGACCGCCCGTCAGATGATCGGTGACGCGTTTCGCTACCGGGCAACGCTGCCGCCCGAATGAACGACGGGTGGGCGCATGTCAGCGACGCCCCCGGCAGGTTGGCCTGACCGTGCGCTTCGGCGCACTGTTCCCGATCCTGGGCCGGCATTCACCGGGCGCGGTCGGTGTACGCCTTGCGTTGTTCCGCGGCCAGGATGGCGGCGCTGACCTCGTTCACGAATGCCCGGACCTCGTCGAACCGGCCGGGATCGGTGTCGTGGCCGGAGTCGTACCACCAGTCGCGCGCCCACACGATCAGGTCCGCCCATCGCGGGAGGGCGGCGGCGGTCTGCTCGGCGGCCTGCCGCTTGGACAGTTGCCGGCCGTTGCGCAGCCGCTGGAAGGCCCGGCAGAGCGTGAGCACCGCGTACGACTGGGCTCCGGGTGGGGTCATCGCGAGCACCCAGGCCGGCCAGTCGCGGACGTGGTCGAGCAGAGCCGCGCGGACCAGGCCGGGGTCGACGGCGGGCAGCAGCTCGCCGGCCGGCGGTCCCAGCAGCGTACGGCCGTGGTCGCGCACGGCGACCCAGGTCACGACGCGGTGAGTGGTGGCGGGCAGCAGGTGCAGCGACTCGCCGGGGCTGATCCGGGCGATCAGGTGGCCCCGGCCGCCGACGGCGCGCACCGCGTCCAGTGACACGTATTCCACCTCGATCCGGCCCGCCCACTGCGGATGCCGCCGGTCGAGATCCGCGTGCAGGCCGGCGAGTACGTCGAGGAGCTTCTCGTCCGGGTCGCCGGCGAGGACCGCGAGCAGGTCCAGGTCGCTGCGGCCCAGATCGAAGTCGCCTGCCACCAGTGAGCCGTGCAGGTACAGGCCCAGAAGGCGGTCGGCCAGCGCCTCGCGCCACGCCTCGCGAAGGTCGGAGAGAACCATGTCGGGTGAAGCCACTGGGTGATCCTGCGCGGCCGGTTGCCGGGCGGCCACCGATTAAGCCGCCCCGGACATCGCCGGCAGCATGCCAACGACCCCGGTCGACCCCGGCATCAACCACCTGGTTGACCGCCGCACCCACCGGGCTGTGCGGCGGCTCTCGCCGCGCGGTCGATTCGGCGTACGGGTGCCGGGCGGCACGCTTCTGCCATGGCAATCATCGAGGTGGACGGCCTCGTCAAGCGCTACGGCGAGCACACCGCTGTGGACGGCGTCAGCTTCGCCGTCGAGCAGGGCGAGATCTTCGGCATCCTGGGCCCGAACGGGGCCGGCAAGACCACGACAGTCGAGTGCGTCGAAGGGCTGCGCGTCCCGGACGGCGGCACCGTCCGGGTCTGCGGCATCGACCCGCAACGTGACACCGGGGAGCTGCGGCACCTGCTCGGCGCGCAGCTCCAGGCGAGCGAGCTGCCCGACAAGCTCACAGTCGGCGAGGCGATGGAGCTGTACAGCTCCTTCTACCGCCGGCCGGCCGACTGGCGTGCGCTGATCGACACGCTGGGTCTCACCGAAAAGCTCGGCACGCAGTTCCGGCGGCTCTCCGGCGGGCAGAAGCAGCGGCTGTCGATCGCGCTCGCGCTGGTCGGCGACCCGGAGGTGGCGGTGCTCGACGAGCTGACCACCGGCCTCGACCCGCAGGCGCGGCGCGACACGTGGGATCTGATCGAGGGCGTCCGCGATCGGGGTGTGACGGTGCTGCTGGTCACGCACTTCATGGAGGAGGCGGAACGGCTCTGCGACCGGCTGGCGGTGATCGACGCCGGTCGCCTGGTCGCGCTCGACTCCCCGGCCGGGCTCGTGGCGCGCGTCGACGACCGGCAGCGAATCCGGTTCCGGCCCTCCGCGCCGCTTGATCACGCCCTGCTGACCGCGCTGCCGGAGGTCACGTCCGTCGAGCGGGCCGGCAGCCAGCTCGTCGTGACCGGTACGGGAGACCTGCTGCTCGCCGTGACCACTGTGCTCGCCCGCCATCAGGTGGTCGCGGCCGATCTGCGGGTCGAGCAGACCTCACTGGACGACGCGTTCGTCGCGCTCACCGGCCGCCCGATCGACGCCTGAGGAGACATCATGTCCGCGCTGTACCGGCTCACCGCCACCGAGACCAGACTGTTCTTCCGCGAGCCGATCATCGTCTTCTTCGCGCTCGGTTTCCCGCCGCTCCTGCTCGTCATCTTCGGTGCGATCCCCGCGTTCCGGGAGCCCGACGCCGGCCTCGGCGGGCTGCGGACCATCGACCTGTACGTGCCGATCATCGTCGCGCTGAGCATCGCCATGTTCGCGCTGAACAGCCTGTGCCAACTGCTCGCCACCTACCGGGAGAAGGGTGTGCTGCGCCGGATGCGGACCACGCCGGTCAAGCCGGCGGCGATGCTCGGCGCGCAGTTGCTGATGTCCACTGCGATGTCCGTGGTGACGATGCTCGTCGCGCTCGCCATCGGCCGGTTGGCGTTCGGCGTACGGCTGCCCCGGCAGGTGCCGGCGTACCTGACGAGTTACGTGCTGGCGGCCGTGACGATGTTCGCGATCGGTCTGCTCGTCGCCGCGCTCGCGCCCGGCGGCAAGAGTGCCGGGGCGGTCGGGACCGTACTCTTCTTTCCGGTCGTGTTCTTCGCCGGTCTCTGGCTCCCGCGCGACAGCATGCCCGGCGTGCTGCGGGCGATCAGCGACTTCACCCCGCTCGGCGCGGGCGTGCAATCATTGCAGGACGCCACCGCCGGTCAGTGGCCGCAGGTGCTGCACGTGGCCGTGATGCTGGGGTGGACGATCGTGGCTGGCGGGCTGGCCGCGCGGTACTTCCGCTGGGAGTAGGTCGTGAGTATCGAGGCCGAGCTACGTGCGGAGTTCGACCGCTGGGAACGCAAGGAGACGGTGTTCTTCTCCGTCCTGCCGTACTTCCTCCTGTCGGTCTGCGCGCTCATCACGCTGGTGCTGCCGTTCTGGGACGTGTCGCTGAACCTGCCGCTGGTGCTCGGGCTCACGCTCGTGATCGCCCTCTGGGTGGGCTGGTTCCATGGCCACCCGCAGTGGCAGGAGAGCGGCCCGTTGACGGGCCTCTACTACGTGGGGCTGATCGTGCTGGGCGCGAGCGTGGTGACGCTCGCTCCCTGGTACGGCATCTTCACCTTCATCGGGTACGTCCACGCGTTCCTGTTCCTGAAGGGCCGCTGGCGGTACGCGGGGGTCGCCGCCACGGCGATGATCCAGGCCGCGTCCTCCACCGGTGGCCTGTCCGGCGCGACGCTGAACGAGTGGCTCGTGCTGTCCCTGGTCATGATCGTGCTGGCCGGGGCGTTCTTCCGCTTCGCCGAGCTGGACGACCGGCGCAACCACAGGCAGAAGCGGGCGCTCGCCGAGCTGCACGAGGCGAACGTCAAGCTGGAGGCGGCGCTGGCGGAGAACGCCGGGCTGCACGCCCAGCTGCTCGTGCAGGCCCGCGAGGCGGGCGTGCAGGACGAGCGGCAGCGGATGGCCCGGGAGATCCACGACACCCTCGCCCAGGGGCTCGCCGGCATCCTCACCCAGCTCCAGGCCGCCGAGCAGACGGCCGACCGGGACGAGGCGTGGCGCCGGCACGTGGACAACGCGAAGAACCTGGCCCGCGACAGCCTCACCGAGGCCCGCCGTACGGTGCACGCCGTGCAGCCCGAGGTGCTCGCCGAGGCCCGGCTGCCGGAGGCGATCAGCGACGTGACCCGGCGCTGGTCGCAGGTGCACCACATCGACGCGGTGCTGACCACCACCGGCGATCCGCGCCCGATGCACGCCGATGTCGAGGTGACACTGCTGCGGGCCGCGCAGGAGGCACTCGCCAACGTCGCCAAGCATGCCCGGGCCAGCCGGGTCGGGCTGACGCTGTCGTACATGGAGGACCTGGTGACGCTCGACGTACGCGACGACGGGGTGGGTTTCGAGCCCGGCGCCAGGCGCGCCGACGGCGCCGGGGGTTTCGGGCTCACCGGCATGCGGCAGCGGGTGCAGCGCCTCGCCGGGCGGCTGGAGATCGAGTCGGAGCCGGGCGGCGGTACGGCGATCTCGGCCACGGTGCCGGCCATCCCCGCCGGAGCGGGCCGGTGATCTCGCTGCTGATCGTCGACGACCACCCGGTCGTACGCAACGGGCTGCGCGGCATGTTCAGCGCCGACCCGCGTTTCGAGGTGCTGGGCGAGGCGGGTGACGGTGCGGAGGCGATCGTCGCGGGGGAGGCGCTCCGGCCCGACGTGATCCTCATGGACCTGCGTATGCCGCGCGTCGACGGCGTCTGCGCCATCCGGGAGCTGGCGAGACGGGGAGTGCCCGCCCGCGTTCTGGTGCTGACGACGTATGACACGGACAGCGACGTGCTCCCCGCCATCGAGGCGGGCGCCACCGGCTACCTGCTGAAGGACGCGCCGAGCGAGGAGCTGTTCCGCGCGGTGGAGGCGGCCGCGCAGGGGCAGGCGGCGCTGTCCCCGGCCGTCGCGACACGGCTCATGCGGCAGATGCGGCAACCGGCTTCCGAGCCGCTGTCGCAGCGGGAGCTGGAGGTCCTGGAGCTGGTCGCCCGGGGGTCGACGAACCGCGAGGCGGCGAGGCAGTTGTTCATCAGCGAGGCGACTGTCAAGACGCACCTGCTGCACGCGTACGCGAAACTCGGCGTCAACGACCGCGCGGCGGCCGTCGCGGCAGCGTTCTCCCGCGGCTACCTGACGCCGGAGCGGTGAGGGCGGCGGCGGCCGGTCAGTTCCAGAAGCTGCTGGTGTTCGTGCCCCACGGCGACGAGTCGAGGCGGCTGTCGACCTGGTGTGAACTGCGGCCGCCGTCGAGCAGGCCGGCGTCCCGGGTGAACCGCGGCATCAGCGCCTGCGCCGCGGGGGTGCCGAAGAGCGCCACCGCGAGGCCGACCTCGGCCGGTTCCAGATCGGCTCGTTCGAGGAGGTCGCCGTGTCGTGCCCGGGCGGCAGCCAGGGCTCGCGTTCCGGCGACGGTACGGAGGGGCAGCGACCACACGGCGACTCCCACGAGAATCACGACGGCCACCAGTCCCTGGGTCACGCCGACCGTTCCCGCCGCCACCAGCTTCACGAGCAACGCCGGGGGCAGCACCACCAGCAGGATCGGCAGCAGCACCCGTCGGCCGGGCGTCCGGGCGAGACCTCGCGCAGCCAGGCTCCGTCGCACGTCGCGGAGCGCTCGATGGACGCGCTTCTGCCGGGCCAGTTCCCCGGGGCCGACGGATCCGTAGAGGGCGGCGTACAGCGCCCGCTCCAGCGGTTCGGCCTCCGGCGGAAGCGACCCGGTCCGGCGGACCCGGCCGGCTCCTGCCGCCAGGACCCCGCGCGCGTTCAGCATGGCCAGCGCCGCGACCACCGCTGCCCGGTCACCGCCCTGCAGCAAGCCGATCTCGGTGGCCGCAAGTGTCTCCGCGTCGCCCATGCGTTCAGGATCCGGGGTACGCGCAACCGCGTCCGCCGGTCGCGCCTACGTGCTCGGCGGGTTGCGGTGCCGCTCGGCGAGGCCCGACGCGACCTGCCGCTGCGCGTCGTGCCGGTGCTGGTCGGCGCGGGCCTGGTGAACCGCAGCCGAGTCCTCGTCCGACGGGCGCCTCGTCCGGTCGCGCCGGGCGACGAAGACGACGAGCGCCAGCGCCAGCACCAGCATCATCGCGAGTGACACCACCATCGTTCTCATGCCGTCGACGCTACGGCGTACGCGCCAGCCTCGGCGTGGTGACGGTCAGGGGGCTGCTCCGTCCGCCGCCGGATGGCAAGCTCACGTGTCGTGGTCGACGACTTCGCGAAGAGCGGTGGGGACGCGGTACGAGATCCGGACCTCGCGGAGGTCCGCCGGTGAGGGCGGTCATCGTCGCGGCCGCTGTCGCGTTCGTCATCTCCCTGTTCGGCACGCCGGTGGCGGTTCGCGTCTTCACCGCGCTGAAGGCCGGTCAGCCGATCCGGTCCATCGGGCTCGCCAGCAACGAGCACAAGGTGGGCACGCCCACGATGGGCGGCGTCGTCTTCATCGTGGCGACGGTCCTCGCGTACGTCGCCGGGCACCTCGCCCTGACCACCCTGCCCGAACGGCAGATCGCGCAGGAGGGGCCCACCATGACGGCCCTGGTGCTGCTCGGGCTGTTCGTCTTCTGCGGCGCGGTCGGCTTCTTCGACGACATCCTCAAGGTGCGCCGGCGCAACTCCGACGGGCTGTCGGCCAAGGGCAAGCTGCTCGGCCAGGCGCTCGTCGGCGGCGGGTTCGGCGTGGCCGCGCTGTACGTGCCCAGTACCAACGGCCAGACCGTGGCCAGCGAGCACATCTCGCTCATCCGCGACATCAGCTGGCTGGACGTCGGCAAGGTCGGCGCGGTCATGGTCTTCATCTTCGTGATCACGGCGATGTCGAACGGGGTGAACCTCACCGACGGCCTCGACGGCCTCGCCACCGGCGCGTCGATCCTGGTGCTCGGCGCGTACTCGCTGATCGGCTTCTGGCAGTACCGGCACTGGTGCGCAGACGACGGGTACGCGCGCGTGAACGAGTACTGCTATCAGGTCCGCGATCCCCTGGAGATCGCCATGATCGCGGCAGCCGCGGCCGGCGCCTGCGTGGGCTTCCTGTGGTGGAACACGTCCCCGGCGCGGATCTTCATGGGTGACGTGGGCGCGCTCGGGCTGGGCGGCCTGATCGGCGGGCTCGCGGTGGTGACCCGTACGACGCTGCTCTCGATCCTGATCGGCGGGCTCTTCGTCATCATCACCACGACCTGGGTGATCCAGATCGTCTCGTACCGGACCACCGGACGACGCGTCTTCCGGATGGTGCCGTTGCACCACCACTTCGAGCTGGCCGGGTGGAGCGAGTCGACAATCGTGGTCCGGTTCTGGATCGTGGCCGGCGTCTGCGTCGCGGCCGGCCTGGGCCTGTTCTACTCGGACTTCCTGGCGACTGTGGGATAGCGGCAGAGCGACAGGAGACGCCGGCTCAGGCGGGCCGCTGCCTGGTGCCGTCGTCACGGAGGTGGTCCAGCTCGGCGAGGTACATCTCCTGCAGGCGGCCGTGGTGCCGGACCAGCAGCCCGACCTCCTCGGCGCTGTAGCCCTCGACGAGCCGTTCCGCCCGCTCGGCGAAACGCTCGTACGGTCGCTCCAGGTCGGCGATCCGCTCCGGTCGCATGGTGACGACGACCCGCCGCCGGTCGGCCGGGTCGCGTTCGGCCGTCACGTAGCCGGCCTGCTGGAGCCGGCGGACCATACTGGTGACCGCGCCGGTGGTGAGGTTGGTCCGCTCGGCGATCTGTCCCGCCGTGGCGGATCCGACGTCCGCCAGGAAGTCCAGGCACTCCAGGTCGCTCACGGCGAGGCCGAGCCGTTCCGCGATGGCGTACCGGAGCACGGTGGACAGCCGCGACGTCTCCCGCCCGGCGCGCATGAGGTCGGCGATCGCGGAGGCGCGGGCCGGATCGTGGGACATGCGGGCAATCATGCCTCCGGCACGGTGACCCGGTGCAGCCGAGGTAGCACGCGGGTCAGCACCCAGTGCGGTGCCGCGGCGCCTCCGGTGAGGCGGCGCATCAGCCTGGCGGCGTCGTCGACGGCGTGGAAGGCGTACGGCACCATCTCGTCCTGGTAGCCGGCGATCGCCTCTTCCACGGACGTGCCGTTTCTCCGGGCCTCGACCAGCCTGTGGCCGAGCAGGGCGGCGTCGCGCAGCGCGGTGTTGCCGCCGTGGGCGCCGAACGGCGGCATGACGTGTACGGCGTCGCCCATCATCGTCGCCCGGGGCACCGCCCACCGGTGCGGCCGCCGGCCGGTGGCGAAAAGGTTGAGCACCGTGGCGTCCAGCTCGGCCGTGTCGACGAGCCGCCGGACGAGCGGGTGGAAGTCGATGCTCATCCGGGACGCCACGTGCCACAGCGCCCGCAGGTCGCCGCGTACGCCGGGAGGCAGTTCGTCCCGCCGGAGCAGCAGCGCCCACATGACGTAGTCGTCGCCGGTGGGGGCGTAGCTGCCCGGCGCGAGGCGTGTGAACGCCTCCCGTGGGCTCTCGCCGAACCGCATGGAGGTGAAGAAGAAGGCGCTGCCCGGCCGGTCGGCGATGGCAAGGACCCCGCTGGTGCGCAGTGCGTCCGGGATGACGCTCGCGCCGTCGCGCCACAGCGGCGACCGGCCGTAGATGCCCGCCATCGGGGTGTCCGCGGGGTCGGCGTCCGGCATGAGCTGCGCGCGTAGCGCCGAACCGACGCCGTCGGCGCCCACCACGACTGTGGCCGCGGCGGCGCTGCCGTCGGAGAACCGCAGCCGCAGCCCGGCCGGGCCGCCGCTGTCCACGGCGACGGCGGCCTTGCCGTAGTGGATGCGCCCGTCCAGCCCGGACTGGAGGATCGACCGCAGCGTCAGGCGGTCCACCTGACGGGTCTCGTGCGGATCGTCCTTGAAGGTGATCGTGAAGGCGTCCCGCAGCCGTCGGTCGGTGAAGCGCAGGTGCCCGCCGGGCTCGTCGCCGGTGGTCAGCGCCAGGCGGTACAGCGGGCGGGGCAGGCTCTCGCGCAACGCCGCCAGCCCGTACCGGTCGAGGATGATCCGGTAGCCCTGCCGCCGGACGAAGGGGCCGGGGTCCCGCTCGTAGACGTGCACGTCGACGCCGGCACGCGTCAGGTACTGGGCGAGACAGAGGCCGGAGAGGCCGGCGCCGGCGATCGCCACGGAGAAGTCGGTCGATGCGCTCATCCGATTACCTTAACCATTAAGGTAATTTGAGCAAGGGGCACAGTGAACAGTCACCTTGGACGGATACTCAAGGTGGTTGTATATTCGGCGGCATGGGATCTGCTTCGCGTCCCGCGCTACGGGAACCGTCGTACTTCGTCCTCGCCGCCCTGCTCGGCGGGCCGCTCCACGGTTACGCCGTGATCAAGCGGGTGACCGAGCTGTCCGACGGGCGGGTGACCCTCGCCGCCGGATCGCTGTACTCGGTGATCGACCGGCTGCTCGGCGAGGGACTCGTCACCGCCGACGGGGAGGAGATCGTCAACGGGCGTGCCCGTCGCTACTACCGGCTCACCGACGAGGGTTGTCGCGTACTCACCGAAGAGGCCGACCGGCTCGCCCAGGCCGCGCGGGTGGTCATGGACCGCCTGCCACGCCGGGTCACATCGCAGGCAAGCGCCCTTCAACCTTCTACCGCGAGGATCAGACCAGCATGAGTTCCGATGTTCTGGAGAAGCGTTACCGCCTGCTGCTGCGGGCCTACCCGGCCGGCTACCGCCGCGAACGCGCCGACGAGCTGATCGACACGTTGATCGGCGACGAACCGACCGACCGTCGCTGGCCCAGCCTCCGAGAGGCGGCCTCGCTCGTCCGGGGCGCCCTGCGGGTGCACGGCGGCAGCACCGCGCCCCGGCCCGCCGCCGTGCTGTTCTGGCAGGGCATCCACCTCGGCGCCCTGGCGGCGCTGGCGCTGGGTGTGCTCATCGGCCTGGACGACATCGTCGAGGCGTTCCAGTACGGCGGACTCTCGGACCCCCTGACCGTCCTGCGGAATCAGGGCGTCCACGAGGTCGTGCTGATCGCGGCGCTGGTGGCGCTCGTCGCGGGCCGTACCCGCACCGCCGCCGTCCTGGCGGTCGCCGCGGCCGTGGTGCCGACCGCGATCTCCCAGTACCTGTTCCTCAACGGCCTGCCGCAGTGGTGGGCGCCGGTCGTCGCCGCGCCCCTGATCGTGCTGGGCCTGCGGCGTCCGGCTGACGTGCCGCCGGCGCCCCGGGCCAACGCCGTCCTGGTCACCGCCGGCGTCCTCGCCCTGCACCTGATCCCCGCGGGCGGCCTCCGCATGGTCGACGCGGCCCCGCGGATCGTCGCCGCCGCCATGGTGGTCGCCGGCGTGGCCGCCTTCCTGTGGGTGGCGACCGCCGACCAGCGGCTGCTGATCGCGGTCGTCCCCACCCTGCTGCTGGGCACGCTGCACCAGCTGGACAACGCCGGGCTGACGGGGGAACTGCTGCGCCGGCCCGATGCACTGCCGTCGCTGGTCGTCGCGGTCCTCATGGCTGTCGTCGCGGTCGTGTCGACGCGGCAGCGGCAGCGCACCCGCGCCTGACCAACAAGCGGGCGGTCCGGTCATGACCGGCGTCAGCTGATGCGCGATTCGCCGGAGCGGGCAGGCCGCCGGCGCGGTAGGTCAACGTGTACGCGAATTCCTGCGCCACGAAGTAGCCGGTGGCCGCGGTGATCGCCAATACCACCAGCAGCCCCAGAAGGAGACTCAACGCCCACACGGGGCCATGCTCCTGATCAGGGTGGCGCCGGGTGAATCAGGCCCGTAGCGGCGGTTCAATGGTCTCGGACGTTGGCCGTCGCCCATCGGGTCGCGCTCCTCCTCGTGTCAGCAGGGAGCGCAGAAACCTGACAATTCGCTCCCGACCGATCTCTGGCCCTCGTCGTGACCTCCCGTATCGGTGCCCGGGTGACCTCGGCGCGAGGTCACCCGGGCACCGCGGGCTATGCCGTGGGCCTGGCTTCGTGCAGGATCCGGGCCAGCTCGACCGGTCGGCTCAGCATCGGCCAGTGCCAGGTCGGCAGTTCCGCGTACCGCCACGAATCGCCGGCCATGTGCCGGCACAGCGGCACGGTGGCGGCCATCTCGCGTGCCTGCTCGGCGGTGAAGCTCGACAGCACACCGAGGCGGGGGAGCTTCTCCCACGCCCCGGTGAGCCGTACCGGGGTGGTGGCAGTCGCCCACGGCTGGGCCGCCGACCGCTCATCGAGCAACGCGACGACCGACTCATCGACGTCTGCCGCGCTCGCCAGCTCGGCCCACGGCGGGGGTGGCAGCCGCCAGCCGTCGCCGTGTTCGGCGACCACCGCCGCGTTGCGTTCACGCTCCTGGGGCGGGCTGAAATCGGCGTTCGCCGCGCCGTCGGGTAGCGGGCCGGTGTCGACGAAGACCAGTTGGGCGATGCGGTCGGTCATGCGGTCGGCAACGGCTGTCGTCACGACCGCGCCGGCGTAGCTGTGCCCGACGAGGACCACGTCGTGCAGGTCCTCGTAGCGCAGCAGGTTGACCACGTCCGTGACGTGGACGTCGAGGTCGGTGTCCGGGCGGGCCAGGTGGGCGCGCTCGCCCAGGCCGGTCAGGCTCAGCGGGTACACCTCGTGGCCGTGCCCGCGCAGGGCGGCGGTGACCGGGCGCCAGGCCCATGCGCCGAGCCAGAACCCGGGAATCAGTACGAAGGTCGTCATGCCTGACACGCTACGATCAATACCGGACAGGTTCCGCCCGGATGAGGAGTGGGGATTTGACCCGGCCGACCGCGCGCGTACTGGCGTTGCTGGAGATCCTCCAGGCCGGTGGCGGCTTCACCGTCGCCGACCTGGCCGGTCGGCTGGGCGTCGACGAGCGCACCGTCCGCCGATACGCCGCGCACCTCGCCGACCTGGGCATCCCGGTCGAGGCCCGGCGCGGCCGCTACGGCGGGTACCGGCTCGCCCCCGGATACAAGCTGCCGCCACTCATGCTCACCGACGAGGAGGCGGTCGCCGTCATGCTCGGGCTCGTCGCCGCCGGCCGGGCCGGGCTGGTCACCGCCGAAGGCGCGGCCGCCGAGAGCGCGACCGCGAAGATCCGCCGGGTGCTGCCGGCCGTTCTCGCCCGGCGGATCGATTCGCTGCTGGAGACCGTGGACTTCACCGCACGGGTACGGAAGTCCGCCCCGCCCGGCATCGAGGTGCTGCTGGTGCTCGCCGAAGCGGCCCGGCATCAGCAACCGGTGAGCATCACCTACACCACGTGGCGCGGCCAGTCCGGCGAGCGCCGGCTCGACCCGTACGGGCTGGTATTCCACGCCGGCCGGTGGTACGTCACCGGCCACGACCACAACCGCCGGGCCGTACGGACGTTCCGGCTCGACCGCATCGGGACGGCCCGCCCCACCCCGGGCAGGTTCGACATTCCGGCCGGCTTCGATCCCACGGCGCAGGTACTCACCGGTCTGGCAGCCGTGCCGTACGCACACGACATCTCCGTGGTACTGCACACCAGCCTGGAGCAGGCCCAGCGACGGATCCCGCTCTCGGTCGGCACGCTCACCGAGGTTCCCGGCGGAGTGCGCCTCACCGCCCGGGCCGAACGGCTCGACGGCGCGGCACAGATGCTCGCCGGACTCGGCTGGTCGTTCACGATCGACCGACCGGAGAAACTCAAGGACGAGGTACGGGCCCTGGCTGCCCGACTGCTCGCCGACGCCGACGCCGACGCTCGGTAGAGGTGGTCAGACCCACCACGCGAGGTTGGCGGTCACGTGGGCCACCGGCTCGATGATCTCCCACGCCTCGGCGATCAGCCCGTCGTCGATCCGCCAGATGTCGACGACCGCGATCTCCGGTCCTGCGTCGGGAAGCCAGCGCCGCGAGTACATCACGACGTGATCGCCGTCGGCCAGCACCTGATGGATCTCGACCTGCATGCCGGCAAGCGGTACCAGCGCGGCGCGGACGGCGGCGAGCCACTCCACCTTGGTCGATGTGGTTGCACCCGGCCTGTGGTGGACGAAGTCATCACTAAGGAAGGGGGCGAGCGCATCGACGTCGCCCGTCTCGATCAGTCCTGCCAGCGCCCGTTGGACGATGCTCTGGTTCTCCATGGTCATGGATGCAGTGTTTGCGCGACCGCTTCGATTGTCGATGAACTCGGATTTCATGGCGTCCGACTCGACGATGAGTACGCTCCATGACCGTGCACACGGTCGGGGAACTCTTGCGGCAGTGGCGGCAGCGCCGGGGACTCAGCCAACTGGATCTCGCGATCGCTGCGGATGTCTCGGCTCGTCACGTCAGTCTGGTCGAGACCGGTAAGTCCAAGCCGAGCTCCGACATGATCCTTCGACTCGCGGATCAGCTCCACGTGCCGCTGCGGGATCGCAACCGGCTGCTGCTCGCCGGTGGCTTCGCACCTCGGTACGCCGAGAGTCCGCTGGACCACGACGCACTGTCAGCCGTCCACGACGCTGTCCGGAGGGTGCTCCGCGCCCACGAGCCCTACCCGGCGGTGGTCTTCGATCGCCGGTGGAACATCGTGACGACCAACCGCGCTGTCGACCCGTTCTTCGCACAGGTGGCTCCTGACCTGCTGCGGCCGCCGGTCAACCTGGTACGGCTGGGACTGGACCCGCGCGGGCTCGCGCGCATGGTCGTCAACCTGGCCGACGTGCGCGCGGTGTTCCGCGCCCGGATCTCACGCCAGCTCGCCACTGCCCCCGACCCCGAGCTGACCGCGCTCTACGAAGAACTGTTGGCGCCCGAACCGCAGAACACGTCGAGTCAACGGGTCGAACCGGACGTCGTGATACCGATGATCCTTCGCGTCGGCGGACGAGAGTTGCGGCTGTTCTCGACCATCACCACATTCGGCACCCCGATGGACATCACGATCGACGAAATCGCGATCGAGTCCTACTACCCGGCCGGCGCGGAGAGTGCCGCCTACTTCACGACGTAGCGTTCCGTCAGCCGCTGTCGAGTCGCGGGCGCTCACCCCGCGTACCGGTCGGATCGCTCCGAGGTGCGCTGTCCCTGGCGGCGGGGCAATCCGCGGGGAATGATCGGGGTACACCGCGGGCTGCCCGCAGCAGTCCACGGCGCCGCAGAAGGGCGGTCACGCCGATGACTCCGACGCAGCTACGGGCCTACGTCGCTGTCGTCCGGCTGGGATCGGTCAAGCAGGCCGCCGCGCAACTGGAGGTCTCCGAGCCGGCGGTCTCGCTGTTGATCGGGCAGCTGCGCAAGGAGTTCGGAGATCAGCTGTTCACGCGGACGGCGGCAGGGCTGGCCTTCACCCCCGGCGGGCTGCGGCTCGCCAGCCGCGCGGCCGAGATGCTGGGGCTGCAGGACCGTACGGTCCTGGAGGTCAGTTCGGCGGCACACGGCCGCCGGATGCTGCGGGTCGCCGCGTCCAGCGAGTTCGCCGAGTTCGCCGCGCCGAGACTGATCGAGCTGTTCGCCAGACGCGCCGCCGACCTCGACATCGAGCTGAGCGTCTGCGACCCCGGCTCCTTCGAGTCGCTGCTGCTGACCCGGGCCGCGGACATCGCGATGGGGCCGCTGCCGCCGGTGGCCGAACCGGCGATCTCCTGCCGGCCCATGATGAACTACCGGCTCGTGACGGTCGTCGGCCCGGATCATCCGCTGGCCGGTGTGCCGGCGTCACCGGGACAGTTGCGCGACCAGACCTGGCTGCTCGGGCCTTCGGCCACCAACGCCCTGGGCGCTGTCCCGGCGATGCTGCGCCGGCTCGGTGTGCCCGAGGAGCGGCAGCAGATCTTCCAGAGCCACGCTGCAGCGCTGGGTGAGGCCCAGCGCGGCCGGGGGATCGCGCCGGCGCTGTCGTTCACCGTCGCGCCGGACGTCCGTGGCGGCCAACTGGTGGCGTTGTCAGGGGCGCACGCGACGGCCGAGGCGACATGGCATTCGCTGGTGCTCGTCACCCCCGGCACTCCGTCCGCGGCAGCCGAGCTGTGCCGCTTCGCGTCGACGCCCCGGGCGATTCAGGCGATGATGCGCGGCGTGGGCGTCGCGGTCAACCGTTTCCGGCCCTCGGTGCACGTGACGCTCTGGAGCTGATCGGCGGCGTCCAGCAGGTCCCGGAACGTCGCGGCCGGCAGGAGCCGGTCACAGTAGGGCAGGGCCGCGGCCATGCCCGCCACCAGGGGAGCGAAGCCGGGGGCGCCGGCCCTGGGGTTCAGCCAGACCACCCGGTGGGCACGGCGGCTCAGCCGCGCCATCACGGCGGAGAGCTCGGCCGGCGGGTCGCTGTCCCAGCCGTCCGAGCCGATCAGCACCACCGCACCGCGAACCGCCTCGCCGTGCGGGGAGGCGAGCAGCGCCCGCAGGTTCGTCGCGATGCGCGTACCCCCGAACCGGTCGGTCACGGCGGCGCTGGCGTGCGCGATCGCCGCGGACGCCGACGTGTGCCGCAGCGCGACGGTGAGCCGGGTGAGCGTCGTGGCGAAGGCGAACACCTCCGCGTCGGCGGCCACCGCGAAGGCCCGCAGCAGGTGCAGGTACGCGTGGGCCTGGGCGCGCATCGACTCGCTGACGTCGCACAGCAGCACGACCCGGCGCGGCCGGCGTACCGGTCGCTCGCGGACGACCTCGACGGGCTCCCACGCGGTGCGACGGGCGCGGGCGATCGTCGGACGCAGTGCGACCCGGCGCCCGGCCGGGCCCACGGCGTGCCGCCTGGTGCGCCGGGACGGCCAGCGGGCGACGGCCTCGCGCAGGGCCTCGCCGAGCAGTTCGAGCTGGGCGCCGTCGAGATCCTCGAACGGCCGGTCGGCGAGCCCGGCGAGGGCGCTGGGCCGTCGTTCGGGCAGCCGCAGTCCGGCATCGGAGGGCTCCGCCTCGGCGACGGGCGCCGGCAACGTCGCCCACGGCAGCCCGCCACCGTCGCCGGTGTCGTCGGTGTCGGCGGGCACCGGCAGGTGCACGTCGTCACGGGCGCCCGGCGGGGCCGCGGACCGGGTGAGCGGCAGCGGCGGCGCGTCGACGAAGACAGCGGCGAAGACGCGGTCGAAGGCGGCGAGGTCGGCGTGCCGCCGCACGAAGCTGATCCGGGCGGCCCAGTAGAGCGCGGTCGTCTCCCCGGGTGTGCACACGCCGAGCGCCCGGACGAAGTCGCCGGCCTCGGTGAGCCCGGCAGGTACGCCGGCCCGCCGCAACCGGCCGGCGAACGCCGTCGCGAACGCCGCTCGGTCGACGCCGCGCAGCAGACCGTCGCTCACCGGCGTGCGACCCACCAGGCGATCATCGCGCCGACGACGACGATCCCGACGAGGACCGGCACGAGGCGCTTGACGACGGCACCACCGGCGACGTCGAGCAGGTCCAGCGTCTCCGGTTCGGCGGCGGTGCCGGCATCCGGTCGACCCGTGGAGGGCGACGCGGCCACCGGGGTGCCGGCCACTGTGGACTCGGGCAATGTGGCGGACGAGGGCGAGGCGGTGTTCGGCGCTGCCGCCTCGGCCGCGAGGGTGCGAGCCGCGGAGGCGCCGGGGCCGGTCGCGGCGGCGACTGCGGGTGCGGGCCCGGATGCGTCAGGCGCGGTGGCCTCGTGCGGGTCACCGGCCGTGCTGTCGCCGGTCTCCTCGGCCGCCAGCCTCGCCTCGAGGTTGGCGACGAACTGGGCGAGCAGCTTGCCCGACACCTCCTTGATCATGCCGCTGCCGCACTGGGCCAACCGCCCCGAGATCTTCAGATCGGTGTCCACGCTGACGACGGTGCGCCGACCGTCCGGCCGCAGTTGGGCGGTGACCAGGGCGGACGCGTTCGCAGCCGACCGCCGGTCGCGGCCCTTCGCGTCGATCACTCCCCGATAGCGACTGTCGTCCTTCTCGACGAAGCGTGCGGTGCCGGCGAACTCGGAGACGACCGGACCGACCTTGACCTTCACCGTGCCCTGGTGGACGTCGCCGTCGACGCCGGTCAGCCGGGCGCCCGGCAGGCACGGTGCGATGCCCTCCAGGTCGGTGAGGATCGCCCACGCCCGCGCGATCGGGATGTCGACTGTGAACTCGTTGGTGATCTTCATGCCGGCCTCTCCTGGTGTGCGCCGAGCGCGGCGGCGACGGCGGCGCGGTCGTCGGGGGTCTTGGCGATGGTGCCGATGGTCCGGACGACGTCGTCGGCGCAGAGGTCGGCGGCGCCGAGCACTGACAGCGCGGCGACCCAGTCGATGGCCTCGGCCATGCCGGGTGCCTTGTCCAGGCCGAGGGCGCGTACGTCGCCGACGAAGGCGGTCGCCGTGCGGATCAGCCCTTCGGTGGCGCCCGGCACGGCCCGCCGGACGATCTCGGTGGCGCGGCCCGGCTCCGGGAAGTCGATCCAGTGGTACAGGCAGCGGCGGCGCAGCGCGTCGTGCAGGTCGCGGCTGCGGTTGGAGGTGAGCACCACGACCGGAGGCGTGGTCGCGGTGAACGTACCCAGCTCGGGGATGGTGATCCCGGACTCGCCGAGGAACTCGAACAGCAGCGCCTCGAACTCGTCGTCGGCCCGGTCGATCTCGTCTATCAGCAGCACCGGCGGGACCGGTCCCGGGTGGCGTACCGCCCGCAGGATCGGCCGTTCCTGCAGGAACTCCGCGGCGAACAGGTCGGCGTCGGTGAGCGAGGCGTGCCGGGCCTCGGCCAGCCGGATGGCGAGCAACTGCCGCTGGTAGTTCCACTCGTACAGCGCCTCGCCGGGGGTCAGGCCCTCGTAGCACTGCAGCCGGATCAGTGTCGTGTCCAGCGCCCGCGCCAGCGCCTTCGCCGCCGCGGTCTTGCCGACGCCGGGCTCACCTTCGAGCAGCAGCGGCTTGCCCAGCTCCAGCGCGAGGAAGACGGCCATCGCCATGCCGTCGTCGGCCAGGTAGTCGACGGCGTCCAGCCGGCGCCGCACGGCCTGCGGATCCTTCACCGCGCCTCGCCCGAGAGCAGCCGCCGGTAGTCCGCTCGGGTGTCCACGTCGATCGGCACCGGCCCGTCCACCGGCACCTCCGTGACCGGGTGCCGGCCGGAGTGCAGCAGCTTCCACACCGCCTTGTCGCCGTGCAGGACACGCAGCTCCGGCAGGACGTCACGGGCGAACCAGAACGGGTGCCCCAGGCCGTCGGTGTACCGGCACACCGCGAGCGGGGTGGTCGCCGCCGCGACCCGGCGTACGTCGGCGGCCCGTACGCCGGGCTGGTCGCCGAGCAGGAGCACGAGCCCGTCGGCGCGCGGGTCCACCACCTGCGTCGCGGCGCGGATCGACGATCCGCAACCAGTGCTGAACTCGGCGTTCTCGACGACCTGGACCCCGGTCAGGTCCACCCGCTCGCGGACCAGGTCGGCGGCGCCGCCGAGGGTCACCAGCAACTGGTCGAAGGCGCACGAGCGGGCCAGGTCGAGGGTGGCGTCGAGCAGCGTCCGCCCCCGGTACGGCAGCAGTTGCTTGGCCTCGCCGAGGCGCACCGACGCCCCGGCGGCCAGAACCAGGCCGGTCACGAACACGGCTACGCCGCCACGTGCCGGTCGCGGCAGCCGGGGCAGCAGAACCAGTGGTCGGTGCCGTCGATCCGCACGTGCGGGGTGTCCGGCCCGACCAGGACGGTCATCCCGCACACCGGGTCGACTGCCTGCTGGGGGAGCGCCGCGGATGGCGCGGGGGAGGAGGCGGCGAGGCCGTCCACCCGGAGCGCCCGCACCACCTCGGCCATGATCGACAGCGCGATCTCCTGCGGTGAGCGCGCCCCGATCTCCAGTCCGGCCGGGGTCCGGACCCGGGCACGCTCCGCGTCGGACAGCGCCAGTTCGTCGAGCACCGCCGCCCCGCGCTTCCGGCTGGCGACCAGCGCGACGTGCCCCACCCCGGCGTCCAGCGCGGCGCGGACGGCGTCCTGTTCGCCCTTGCCGAGGCCGGCCACCACGACCGCCGTCGCGCCGGAGAAGTCACCGGACGTGGCCACCTCGAAGTCGAGGAAGGCAGCCAGGGTGGCCACCGCCGCGCTGATCGGTGTGTCACCCACCAGACCCAGCACGGGTACGGGCAGCACCGGGCGCAGGAAGATCTCCAGCGCCCCGCCCGAGTGGCACGGGTTGACCACGACCCGTGCCCCCGGCGTGTCGGGGAAGGCGGGCGCGCCGTCCGGCAGGACCCGCAGCAGCAGCGCGTTGCCGTCCCGGAGCGCGTCCAGGGCGGCTGTCCGCACCGAGTTCTCGGCGCACATCCCGCCGACGAAACCCTCGATGGTGCCGTCCGGCAGGATCACGGCGTCGTCGCCGGGCCGGGCCGACGTCGGGTCCTGCGCCCGGACCACTGTGGCGTGCACGAACGGCGCGCGCGAGACGGTCAGATCATGCGTACGGCGGGCGATCGTCGTCATGGCCACCTCCCCTAGATCGGCGGGCGGGCGTTGCCGCGCATCGCGTCCCAGACGCGCGACGGCGTCAGCGGCATGTCGGCATGCCGTACGCCGAAGGGTTCGAGGGCGTCGACGACCGCGTTGACGATGGCGGGCGGGGAGCCGACGGTGGCCGACTCGCCCACGCCCTTCGCGCCGATCGGGTGGTGCGGGGACGGGGTGACTGTGAAGCCGGTCTCCCAGTCGGGCACCTCCAGCGCGGTGGGAATCAGGTAGTCCATGAGCGACGCGCCGAGGCAGTTGCCGTCCTCGTCGAACGCGATCATCTCCATCAGGGCCATGCCGACTCCGTCGGCCAGCCCGCCGTGCACCTGACCCTCGATGATCATCGGGTTGATGCGGGTGCCGCAGTCGTCGACGGCGATGAACCGCCGCACCTTGACCTGCGCGGTGCCGGGGTCGATGTCCACCACGCAGATGTACGCCCCGTGCGGATACGTCAGGTTCGACGGGTTGTAGCAGATCTGCGCCTCCAACCCGCCCTCGACGCCCTCGGGCAGGTCGCCGGCGCCGTGCGCCCGCATCGCGATGTCCTGGATGGTCACGCTCTTGCCCGGGTCGCCCTTGACCCGGAAGGAACCCTTCTCCCACTCCAGGTCGGCGACCGAGACCTCCAGCATGCCGGAGGCGATGATCTTGGCCTTGTCGCGGACCTTGCGGGCGACCAGGGCCGCCGCGGCGCCGGAGACGGGGGTGGACCGGCTGCCGTACGTGCCGAGACCGAACGGCGTGTTGTCGGTGTCGCCGTGCACCACGTCGATGTCGTCCGGCGGGATGCCGATCTCCTCGGCGACGATCTGCGCGAACGTCGTCTCGTGTCCCTGGCCCTGGGACTGCACGCTGAGCCGGACCACGGCCTTGCCGGTCGGGTGCACGCGCAGCTCACAGCCGTCGGCCATGCCCAGGCCGAGGATGTCCATGTTCTTGCGCGGGCCGGCGCCGACGGCCTCGGTGAAGAACGCGATGCCGATGCCCATCAACTCGCCCCGGGCCCGCTTCTCCTGCTGCTCGCGCCGCAGGTCGGCGTAGCCGGCCATCTCCATCGCGAGGCGCATGGTCGGCTCGTAGTCGCCGGAGTCGTACACCCAGCCGGTCTTCGTCGTGTACGGGAACTGCTCCGGGCGGATGAAGTTCTTCAGCCGCAGTTCCGCCGGGTCCATGCCCAGCTCGTCGGCGAGGCAGTCGACGATCCGCTCGACGAGGTAGACGGCCTCGGTGATGCGGAACGAACAGGCGTACGCCACACCGCCCGGCGCCTTGTTGGTGAAGACCGCCGTCATCTTGCAGTACGCGGCCTCGATGTCGTAGCTGCCGGTGAAGACCCCGAAGAAGCCGGCCGGGTACTTCACCGGCGCGGCGGTGCCGTTGAACGCGCCGTGGTCGGCGAGGACGTCGGTGCGGATGGCCAGGATCCGGCCGTCACGGGTCGCCGCGATCTCACCACGCATGATGTAGTCGCGGGCGAAGCCGGTGCTGATCAGGTTCTCGAAGCGGTCCTCCATCCACTTCACCGGCTTGCCGGTGACGATCGACGCGACGATCGCGCAGACGTACCCCGGATAGATCGGCACCTTGTTGCCGAAGCCGCCGCCGATGTCCGGCGAGATCACCTGGATCTTGTGCTCGGGGATTCCCGCCACCAGGGCGTAGAGGGTGCGGTGCGCGTGCGGCGCCTGCGTGGTGGACCAGAGGCGCAGCTTGCCGTCGACCGCGTCGAAGTCGGCGAGCGCCCCGCACGTCTCCATCGGCGCCGGGTGCACCCGCGGATAGACCAGATCCTGGGTGACCACGACGTCCGCCCGGGCGAACACGGCCGCGGTGGCCGCCTCGTCACCGGTCTCCCAGTCGAAGCAGTGGTTGTCGGTCTTGCCTTCGAGATCGTCGCGGATCACCGGGGCGCCCGGTTCGAGCGCGCGGCGGGCGTCGACGACCGGATCGAGGACGTCGTACTCGACGTCGATCAGCTCCAGCGCGTCCCGCGCCGCGTACTTGTCCTCGGCGACGACGAACGCCACCTCCTGGCCCTGGAAGCGCACCTTGTCGGTGGCGAGCACGGCCTGCACGTCGTTGGAGAGCGTCGGCATCCAGGCCAGCCCCTGCTCGGCCAGCATCGCCCCGGTCACGACCGCCTTGACGCCGGGTGAGGCCTCGGCGGCGCTCGTGTCGATGCTCAGGATCCGCGCGTGGGCCACCGGCGAGCGGAGGATGGCCAGGTGCAGCATGCCGGGCAGCCGGACGTCGTCGACGAACCGGCCCCGGCCGCGGACGAACCGCGGATCCTCCTTCCGCAGCATGCGGCCGTATCCCACCGGCTTCTGGTCGTTGTCGTGGAAGGTGTCCACGCGCTCGTGCACAGTCGTCATACGACGCTCCCGGCGGGCCGGCCGGCGTTGTCGATCTCGCCGGCTTCGCGTGATTCGGTGGTCTCGGTGACCGCGGCGGCGGCGTTGGCCTCGTGTACGGCGGCCCAGCGCACCGAACGCACGATGGTGGCGTAGCCCGTACAGCGGCAGATCTGACCGGAGATCGCCTCGCGGATCTCCGCCTCGGTCGGGTCCGGGTTGCGGTCGAGCAGTGCGCGGGCGGTCATCATCATGCCGGGGGTGCAGAAGCCGCACTGCAGGCCGTGGCACTGGATGAAGCCCTGCTGGACCGGGTCGAGCTCCGCGCCCTTCGCCAGGCCCTCGACGGTACGCACCCGGTGTCCGCCGGCCATCGCGGCCAGCACGGTGCACGACTTCACCGGTTCGCCGTCGAGCCACACGACGCAGGTGCCGCAGTTGCTGGTGTCGCAGCCCGCGTGCGTGCCGGTCAGGCCCAGCACGTCGCGCAGGAAGTGCACCAGCAGCAGGCGACCCTCGATCTCCCGGGTGACCTCGACGTCGTTGACGGTCATGGTGACCTGCATGCTCAGCTCCTCGCCCGTTGCACGGCCCGGCGCAGGGTCCGTCTGGTCAGCTCGTCGGCCAGGTGCCGCTTGTAGTCCGCGCTGCCCCGCTGGTCGGTGACCGGATCGCAGCTGCGCGCGGCGATCGCACCGGCCTGCTCGAAGAGGCTCTCGCTGGGCTCCTGCCCGCGCAGCGCCGCGGAGATCTCCGGAATACCGGTGGTGTTCGGACCAACAGCGGCCAGCCCGACCCGGGCGTCGGAGATCACGTCGCCGTCGAGCCAGACCGCCGCACCGGCCGAGACCACCGCCCAGTCCCCGGCCCGGCGCTCCACCTTCTCGTAGGCGCTGCCGCAGCCGGGCCGCACCGGCAGCCGGATCTCGACCAGGATCTCCCCGTCGCCGACGGCCGTCTCGTACGGCCCGACGTGGAACTCCTCCATGGACACCACCCGTTCGGCGCCGCCCGGCCCACGGATCACGCAGCTCGCGTCCAGGGCGGTGCAGACCGCGGACAGGTCCTCCGACGGGTCCGCCTGGCACAGCGAGCCGCCCAGCGTGCCCCGGTTGCGCACCACGGGATCGGCGATCACCCGTTCGGCGTCGGCGAAGATCGGAAAGGCCGCCGTCAGGGTGGCGGACTCGAGCAGTTCCCGGTGCCGGGTCAGCGCACCGATGCGTAGCTCGTCCGGACCCGCCTCGATGTAGCCGAGCTCGTCGTGGAGATCGTTGATGTCGATGAGATAGTCGAAACTGGCCAGCCGCAGCTTCATCATCGGCAGCAGGCTGTGCCCGCCGGCGATCAGCCGGGACGTGCCGCCCAGCCGTTCCATCAGGCTGATGGCGTGGTCCACACTGGTTGCTCGTTCGTACTCGAACGGGGCCGGCACCTGCATATCGCACCTCCGGAAGTCGTCAATGTGGTGCCGGTGCCCGCGGAAGTCAACGCCGACCTAAGCAAGTCCTTAGGTCGGCGTTGACGGTGCCGCTGCTGCTCACGGATCGTGCGGCAATGCGAGACATCGTCGACGGCTTGACCGCGTGGCGTGCCGCCGGCGTCCGGTTCGCCGTCGCGACAGTCGTGCGGACCTGGAGGTCGGCGCCCAGACCGCCGGGCGCGGCCATGGCGGTCTGCGCCGACGGCGAGGTCGTCGGCAGCATCTCGGGAGGGTGCGTCGAGGGCGCGGTGTACGAGCTCTGCCAGGAGGCCATACGCACCGGCCAGGCACGCACCGAGACCTACGGTGTCGGCGACGACGACGCCTTCGCGGTGGGCCTGACCTGCGGTGGCACCATCGAGGTCCTGGTGCAGCCGGACGTCGTGCTGACCGAGCCCGACGCGGTGCTCGCCGCGATCCGCGCGGGCGAGCCGGTGGCGACGGCGTCGGCCGGGACAGCCCAGCTGGTGGTCTGGCCCGACCGGGTGGCCGGCACTCTCGGCGACGCCGACCTGGACCGTGCGGTGGCGCAGCAGGCCGAGGGCATGCTCGCCCTCGGCACCACCGGAGCCGTCCGACTCGGTACGCGCGGGCAGCAGCGGCACGACGAGGTGTCCGTCTTCGTCCAGTCGTACCTGCCGCCACCACGGATGATCGTGTTCGGCGCGATCGACTTCGCGGTCGCGGTGGCCCGGATCGGCCGTTTCCTCGGCTATCACGTCACGGTGTGCGACGCCCGTCCGGTGTTCGCCACCCGCAAGCGCTTCCCCGACGCCGACGCCCTCGTCGTCCAGTGGCCGCACACGTACCTGGAGTCGACGACAGTCGACGAGCGGACGGTGCTCTGCGTCCTCACCCACGACCCGAAGTTCGACGTCCCGCTGCTCCAGGTCGCCCTGCGCACCCCGGCCCGCTACATCGGCGCGATGGGCAGCCGCCGCACCCACGCCGATCGGTTGCGCCGCCTGCGCGAGGCGGGCGTGGACGAGGCCGCCCTCGCCCGGCTCTCCTCGCCGATCGGGCTCGACCTGGGGGCGCGGACGCCGGAGGAGACCGCCGTGGCGATCGCCGCCGAGTTCGTCGCCCTGGCCGCGGGAGGCTCCGGCCGGCGGCTGACGGACCTCGACACCCCGATCCACCACCGCTGACCGGCCGGCAGCGTACTCGTCACCCCCGGCTCAGGCCGAGCGCCTCGTCCACCCGGTCCAGCATCGTCACGTCGTCGTGGCCGACGCCGCGCAGCAGGTCGATGGCGGTCGCCCGGATCTGCCCGACGATCATGGTGACCGGCAGCGGCGGATCGGTCCGGAGCAGGCCGGCGGCGATCCGTACCGCCTCCAGGGCCGCCGTGTCGGCCTGCTGCGCGTGCCGGTCGGCGTCGGCGCCGGTGAGGTCGTGGGCCATGGCCTCACCGGCCGACCGTACGGCGTAGGTCAGCGCGCCGATCGCGGCGGCCAGCTCCGGCGGGGTGGCGGTGTGCCGGCGGGTCAGGGTCACGCCGGCTCGGGCCAGCACGCGGATGTTGCGGGCGGCGTAGTCGAGCTGCCGCAGCGTGGCCTCCACCTCGACGAGCTTGCCCAGGTGCCGGCGGCGCAGTCCCAGCCGCAGCGTCTCCCCGGTGGCGAGCACGGCGGCCTGCATCTCGGCGACGCAGTCGTCCACCTGCCGCGCCCGGTCCAGCGCGGCGCGGGCGGCGTCCTCGTCGCAGCCGCGCAGGGCCGCGTTGACCTGGTCGAGCAGGTCGGCCAGATCGGTGTAGCTGCGGCGGGCCTGGGCCACCAGTGGCGCCAGCGGGTCACGGGCGGCCATCAGTTGACTGGCGCCCAGTGCCACCACGCCGCCGATGAGCGCGTCGACGAAGCGGAACGGCATCAGCGTCCCGTTCGGCGCGGAGACCACCACCAGGTACATGGCCGAGACGCTGGCCTGCACGACCAGGGCCCGGCGGGCCCCGATCACCACGAGCGTCGTGGTGGTCAGCAGCAGCACCAGCAGAACCGTCTCGGTGCCCGGGCCCAACGCGTACACCAGCAGCTCCGCGACGAGGACGGCGGCTGCCACGGCGAGCAGGATCTCGACGGTCTGCCGCAGCCGTCGACCACGGGACTCGCCGAGCACGACGAGCGCGGCCGTCGGTGCGAAGAACGGGTCCGGGTGACGGATCACCACCGCCGCCACGATCCAGGCGACCACAGCGGCGGCGGTCAGCTCGACCACCGTCATCCCGTCGCCGCGCAGCCGCGCGACGGCGTCGCGTAACCAGGTCCGCACCGGTGGTGCCCCTCTCGCCGGGCGGACCCGGACCGGCCGCCGCTTGATCTTCGCGAGGAGGGCCACTACCCCGGCCGTGACCTGCTCAACCGTTCGGGTGGCCGGCGACGGACCCGGGGCACGCCCGGCGGTTGGTCGCGGTCGGCCTGGCCGCCCTGCCGGGTTCGGGCCGTCAGCGCTTGGCGACGGTGAGCAGCACCGCGGAGTCTTCGAGCGCCTCCAGCGTGTGCCGGCGTTCCGGCACGATCAGCAGGTCGCCGGCTGAGCCGTCCCAGGATGTCTCGCCGGCGCCGAGCCGCACCCGGCCGCGCAGGACGTGCACGGTGGCCTCGCCGGGGTTCTCGTGTTCGCTGAGCATCTGCCCGGCGGTCAGCGCGATCAGCGTCTGTCGGAGCCTGTGCTCGTGACCGCCGTAGACGGTGGAGCTGCTGCGGCCGCTGGAGGAGGTGTGCGCGCGCTCCAGCTGCTCGCGGGCCAGCGCGGTCAGGGATGACTTCTGCATCAGGTGTCCCGTCCTCTCGTCGTACCGCTTCTCCCGAGCCGCCCAACCGGCTCAGGTCGACTCTGGCATACCGACGAGGGCTTCCGGCTAGACGGTCGGCACCACCATCGGGGCGCCGGTGACCGGGTTCGGCATCACCACGCTGGGCAGGCCGAAGACCTCCCGCATCAGGTCGGCGTCCACCACGTCGGCCGGCGGCCCCTGCGCGACGATCCGGCCGGCCTTCATCGCCACGATGTGATCGGCGAACCGGCACGCCTGGTTGATGTCGTGCAGCACCGCGACGACAGTGCGTCCCTCGTCGCGCAGCTTGGCGAACAGCGCCAGCAGCTCGTACTGGTGCGTGATGTCCAGGAACGTGGTGGGCTCGTCCAGCAGCAGGTACGGCGTCTCCTGCGCCAGCACCATGGCGATCCAGACCCGTTGCCGCTGCCCGCCGGAGAGTTCCTCCACGGGCCGCTCGGCCAGGTCGGTGACGCCGGCAACCGCCATCGCCGACCGGACGGCCTCCTCGTCGGCGGCGGTGCCGGTGCCGAGCAGGGACTGGTGCGGGTAGCGGCCCCGGGCGACGAGCCGCCGGACGACGATGTTCTCCGGCGCGACGAGGCCCTGGGGCAGGAAGCCGACCTGGCGGGCGAACGGCTTCGGCCGGTGCTCGGCGACGTCCCGGCCGTCGAGGCGTACCGTGCCCGACGCCGGTGTGAGCAACCGGACGAACGCCTTCAGCAGCGTCGACTTCCCGCAGGCGTTGGGGCCGACGATCGCCGTGAACGCGCCGTCCGGCACGGCCAGGCTCACCCGCGTCGACACCACCCGATCGCCGTAGCCGAGCGTGACGTCCTCCGAGGTCAGGCGGCTGGTCACCGTCGTTTCACCTCCATGCCGAGCAGCCAGATGAGATAGCAGCCGCCGATCGCCGTGGTGACCACGCCGACCGGCAGCGCGACCGGCGCGAGCAGCAGTTGCGCGACGAGGTCCGCGGCGAGCAGCAGCACCGCGCCGGTCAGCGCCGCCGGCACCAGTGGGACACCCGCGGCCCGCGCGAGCCGCCGACCGATCTGGGGCGCGGCGAGCGCGATGAACACGACCGGCCCGGCCACCGCTGTCACTGTCGCGGTACAGCCGACGCCGGCCAGGACCAGCAGCAGGCGGAGCCGGCCCAGGCGTACGCCTGTGGTGCGCGCGATCTCGTCGCCCAGCGCCGCCTGGTGCATGGCGTGCGAGATCACGGCGAGCAGGAGGACGAACAGGCCGATGACGGCGAACGGGAGCCGCACCTCGGCCCAGTCGACGCCGTTGAGTGAACCGGCGTTCCAGCCGGTCGCGGCGAGCGCCACGTCGATCTCGGCCCGCAGCACGATCCAGGAGTTGAGCGCGGTCAGCATCGCGTTGACGGCGATGCCGATGACGACCAGCCGGACGCCGCTGAGCCCGGAGTCCAGCGACAGCAGGTAGATGAGCGCGGCGGCGAGCAGCCCGCCCGCCACCGACCCGGCCGCGAGTTGCCCGGCGGTGCCGTTCAGCACGGTGATCGCGACAAGCGCGCCGGTGTACGCGCCCGCGTCGAGGCCGATCACGTCGGGGCTGCCCAGCGCGTTGCGGGTCAGGTTCTGGAAGACCGCTCCGGCCAGGCCCAGCGCGGCGCCGAAGACCAGCGCGGCGGCCACCCGGGGGAGCCGCCACTCCCGGATCACGAAGGCCGAGTCGCCGCCCTGGAACAGGGCGTCGAACACCTCCGCCGGTGTCGCCCACTCCGGTCCGTGGCTCAGCGTCAGCAGCGCGAGGGCCGCCGCGGCCGTGAGCAGCCCGGCCGAGGCGACGGCCGAGCGCCGTTCGACCTCGACCGCGAGGCGTCCCGCCCGCAGCCTCACCGTGCTCACAGCGCCGCCGCCCCGTAGCGGCGGACCGCCCAGATCAGCACCGGAGCGCCCAGGAACGCGGTGACGATCGACACCGGGACCTCGCCAGTGGGCAGCAGGACCCGCGAGCCGACGTCCGCGACGAGCAGCAGGATCGGCCCGAGCAGCATCGCGTACGCCATGATCCACGGGATCGAGTCGACTGCGAGCCGCCGCGCCAGGTGCGGAACCATCAGCCCGACGAACGCGATCGGGCCGGCGACCGCGGTGGCGACGCCGGTGAGCAGCGTGACGAGCACCAGGACGGTGACCCGGGTCCGGGTCACGTGCGCGCCGAGCGAGTGGGCGACGTCCTCGCCGAGGGCGAGCGCGTTCAACGGCCGGGTCGCGACCATCGCGGCGGCCAGGGCGGCGACTGTCACCAGCACCGGCAGCACCAGCGGCGTCCGCTCGGCGCCGGCCAGCGCCCCGACCGACCAGAACCGGTACCTGTCGAAGACGTCCGGGAAGCCCAGCCGCAGCCCGAGCGAGACGCCCATCAGCACCCAGCTCAGCGCGACTCCGGCGAGGACCAGCCGCAGCGGTGAGGTCCGCCCGACGGCGTAGACGGCGACGGCGGCGAGCGCGGAGCCGGCCACCGCGAGCACGAGCTGCCCGGCCTGCGACCCGGCGACGCCCGCCAGCACGCCCAGGTTGATGGCGAAGCCGGCCCCGGCTGTCACGCCGAGGATGCCCGGCTCGGCCAGCGGGTTGCGGGTGAGCGTCTGGATCAGCACCCCGGCGGCGCCGAGGGCGGCGCCGACGCAGACGCCGAGGATCGTGCGGGGCAGCCGGATGTCGCGTACGACGAGATGGTCCGTCGTGGCCGCGAAGTCGGTCAGCGCCCGCCACACCTCGGCCGGCGCGACCGGCCGCGCGCCCACGGCCATGCTCGCACCCGCCGCGACGACGAGCAGCGCGGCGGACACGAGCAGGAACGCCGCCCGGCGGGACAGGTCAGTCTTCAAGCCCGGCGACTCCGCGCTTCCAGTACCCGGTGATCAGTGAGTCGAGGCGGCCGGCGCTCCAGGCGCGCAACGGCCTGATGTCGTTCGCCTCCCCGGCCGCGAAGAGGAACGCCCGCCCGGCCGGCAGACGCAGCGACCCCACCTGCTGCGCGAGCGTGGACCCGGTGGCCGCGCGCACCAGCCACGTCACCGCCACGCCGTCGCGGTGCGCGAGCGGGTAGTCCCGTTCGGCCGGGTCGTCGACCTCGGCGACCACGTGCGCCGACACGTCGGCCGGGGACTCCTCCAGCCACCTGGCGACGGCCGGCAGAGCGGTGGCGTCGACGGCGAAGACGTAGTGGTCGTAGCTGTGCGGGAACGCCTTCGCGCCGGGCGGGCCCGCGATCGTCACCCCGTCGCCCACCGCCGCCGCGTCCGCCCACGCCGAGGCGACACCGCCGTCGTGCAGCACGAAGTCCAGGTCGATCTCGCAGGCGGCGGGATCGTAGCGGCGCACCGTGTACTTGCGGGTGGTCGGCAGCGGGCGGGGCCAGTCGAGCATGCCCCGCCCGTCCGGGACGGGATCGCGCCGGGTGCCGTCCGGATCCGGGAAGACGAGCTTGACGTGGTCGTCCGCCTGGTAGGTGTGGAAACCGGCGAGGGCCGGGCCGCCGAGCGTCAGCCGCACCATGCGCGGGGTCAGCCGCCGCCGGGCGACGACCCGGACCTCGCGTACGTCGATCGGGTAGCCGATCCGGACCGTGCCACTGCCCGCGCGGTGGTGGGCGGCGACCCGGCCGGCCGGGTCGTGACGGTCGACTGTCATCGGGCCAGCAGCGGCGCGAATGCCTTGTCGACGGAGTCGAGCGTCCGGAGGGCCGACTCGTACGTCGCCGCCTCCGTGTACTGCAACCCGAACACCCGGCCGGCCTTGACCGCGGGCAGGTTCTTCCACAGCGCGGAGTCGAGCACCTGCTTCACCGCCTCGGCGGGGGTGCCGTCGGGCTGCAACGTGTACGTGATGGCGTCGGCCTCGCCGAGGCTCGTGGGCAGTTCCTCGATCGCCGGGTACTCGGTGACGTCGAGCCCGCCGCCGCCCTTCTCCTTGACCTCGCCGTAGTAGGTCACGCCCGCGTCCTGGGCGATGTTCGTGCCCCACGAGCCGGCGAACTCGCGGTGGAAGGTGCCCTTGGCGATCTCGCCGTAGCTGCCGACGTGCCCGAACTTCAGGCCCGCGAGGGCGGCGCCGTACTTGTCCTTCAGCTCCGCGGCCCTCTTCTCGTACGCCTCCTTGGCCGCCTCGAAGTTCGCGCCGCGACCGGCGGCGTCGGACTGCCGGCGGGACAGCTCGCGCCACGCGGCGGGCGTGGTGGGGCCGATCGCGACGACCGGCGCGATGCTCTCCAGCCGCTTCATGTCGATGCTGCCGAGAGCCGGCTTCGGCACCCCGATCACGATGAGGTCCGGCTTGGCGGCGGCGACGGCCTCGTAGTTGGTCTCGGCAGCGGCCTCGCCGGCGACCTTCGGCAGCCGTTCGTAGGTGGCCCGGTCCTGCTCGGTCATCAGCGCCAGGCCGCGCTTCCAGCTGGAGATCCCCACCAGTGCGGCGTCCGCCTCGATCAGGACCGGCACGGCGTAGCCGGTGGCGACGACCCGCTTGGGGTCGACCGGGATCGTGATCTCGCCGTTGTCGGCGGCGAAGACGCGGGTCGCGGCGTCGCCGGACTTCGCGGCGGAGTCGCCGCCGTCGGATCCGCAACCGGTGACCACGGCGAGCGTCACCGCGGCGGCGGCGATCACGCGCCAGTGCTGTCGTACGGACATCTGCCAGTTCCTTCGGGTTCTCAACACAGAGGTGCAGCCCCGCTGGGCTGCAGAGCTTAGGCTAGCCTTACTTCTGTGGGCGGAATGTCGCCGAGAGGTCAACCGATGTCGGGGAGAGGTCAGAGCGTGATGGTCACCGGCCCGATCACGGCGGATCCGGTCAGCTGCGAGGAGTTCGGCTACGGCCTGGGTCGCCCCGACGGCATCCTCCTCCTGCGCTACCGGTCGGTGACCCGGCTGGCGTTCGCCGAGAACCGGGAGGACTTCCTGCACCAGTTCTACTGGTCACCCGACGGTCTGCTCTCCGCCCGCCACGGTCCGCACACGACCTTCCTCGGGCCGGACGAGGTCTTCTGGGTGCACCGGGCCGTCACCCACGAGGTGCACGCGGCGGACCGGCAGACGGTCTACCGGATCTGCCTGCGCGAGGTGCCCGACGCCCTCGACGGGCTGGGGGCCGGCGTCGCCACCATCGACGCCGAGGCCGTTCGGCTCGTGCTCACGCTCGCCACCGCCGGCTACGACGAACGCGACGCCCCCGCCGCCCGCAGCCGCGTCATGGCCGGGCTCGCCCCCCGGCC
>NZ_RCVK01000198.1:0-2357 GCF_003667485.1 Micromonospora sp. BL1 | reverse complement strand
GCTGCCGGCCGGCGGGCACGGCCCGGAGGACGTGGTGGTCGACGGCGACGGCCGGGTGGTCAGCGGCGACGAGGACGGCCGGCTCTGGTGGTGGCCGGCCGACTCCCCGCCCGGCACCCCGCCCACGCTGCTGGCCGAGACCGGCGGACGGCCGCTGGGCATCGAGCACGATCCGGTCGACGGCGGGTTGCTGGTCTGCGACGCGTACCGGGGACTGCTGCGGGTCGACCCGGTCGGCCGGGTGCACGAGCTGACCGGCACCGCGCCGCCGGTGCACCTGGCCGACAACGCCGCGGTGGCGCGCGACGGCACCGTCTACTTCACCGACTCGTCCGACCGGTTCCCGCTCTCGCACTGGAAGCGCGACCTGCTGGAGCACCGGCCCAACGGGCGGATCCTCGCGTACGACAGGGGCACCGGGCGCACCGACGTGGTCGCGGACGGGCTCTACTTCCCCAACGGGCTCGCGCTGACCCCGGACGAGTCGGCGCTGATGCTCGCCGAGACCGCCACCCACCGGCTGCTCCGGGTGGGCCTGCCGAGCGGGCGGGCCACGGTGCTCACCGACCTGCCCGCGTACCCGGACAACATCTCCGCGGTCGGCGACGGCACCTACTGGGTCGCGTTGCCCAGCCCTCGGCTGCGCGCCATGGAACGGCTGCTGCCACACCCCCGGGTGCGGCAGATCGTGGCCCTGCTGCCCGGCGCGGTGCAGCCGCAGCCGCGCCGCTACGGGCTGGTCGCGCTGGTCGACGGCACCGGCCGGGTGCTGCGCACGCTGCACGGCCCGAGCGGGGCGTACCCGATGGTCACCGGCGTGCGGCAGCACGGCCGCCACCTCTGGCTGGGCAGCCTGACCGCGACCGGGGTGGCCCGCGTCGGCCTGGACTGAGCACGACGCGGGGCCGGCCCGCGCGGACGCGGGCCGGCCCCGTGGCCGTTCCTCCCCAGGTTCAGCCGCCGCTGTTGCTCCGTGAGGGGGCCGGGGCCGGTGACGACCCGCCGGCCACCGCGCCCGGGTGCGGCGTGGCGCTCTGCGTGGGCTTCAGCCCCGCCGGTACGGGCAGCGCGCTGCCCTTGGCGAACTCGTCCCAGCCGACGTTCCAGGCGGTGAAGCCGTTGCCCTGGTCGAGCTTCACCTCGGTGCCCTTGACCGTCACCAGGTCACCGACCTGCGTGAAGCCCATCAGCCAGTCCGCGGCGGTGGCCGAGACGTTGGTGCAGCCGTGCGAGACGTTAGTGCTCCCCTGGTCGCCCTCCGACCACGGCGCCGAGTGGATGAACTCGCCGCCCCAGGTCAGCCGCTGGGCGTCGTCCACGTCGACCACGTAGCCGCCGTTGGGCTCACCACGGGTGTCGAACGTGGTGTGCTCGTGCTTCTCCATGATCACCATGTTGCCGCTGGACGTCGGCGTGCTCGCCTTGCCCAGACTCACCGGGATCTTCTTGAGCACCTTGCCGTCCTGGTAGACGGTCATCTGCTTGGTCCCGTTGTCGATGTCGAGCGTCACCTGGCGGCCGACCTTGGCGCTCGCGACCCGGTCGGAGTCGCCGATCGCGTCCTTGCCGATGGGCAGCCCCTGCAACGCGCTGCGCACGCTGATCTTCGTGCCCGGCTTCCACCGGTCCGGCGCCCGGTACTCGGCCTGCTTGCCGTCGGCCACCCAGGACCAGGTGCCCGGCTGCGGCGGGTCGGTCTTCACGAACAGCCGGCGCTGGACGTCCGCGCGGGCCTCCTTCGGAATCGGCGGGTCGAATCCGAGCACGACCGGCATCGCCGTCCCGTACGTCTGATTCGGCCGGAAATACAATTCGCTGGTGACGGCCGGTTTGGTGGATTTGGCCATCGTCGTGAACGTCGTCTTCTGCGTGGCGGTCTTGCCGGAATCGCCGGTCGCGGTCACCTCCGCGGTGTACGTCCGGGAATTGGCGAGCGGCCGGTCCGGCACCCAGCCGGAGCCGTCCTCACGCGGCTGGGCCGGCACCGCGTTTCCCTTGTCGTCGGTCAGCTTGACGGCTGTCACCTTGCCGTTGCTGACCTTCGTCCCCACCTCCGCGCTGATCGGCACGTCCCGGGTACGGTCGGCCGGCGACACGGAGACCGACGGCGGCGCGGCCTCGGCCCGCTTCGCCACCGACTTCGGGCCGGCGGTACACGCGCCGACCGCCAGCGGCGCGGCTGCGACGGTCATCGCGAAAAGCGTCAGTCGGCGCCTCGCAAACATATTTCGCCCCCCATTTCCGAACCCTCTCGCCCACATTCTGTAGGCCCGGGATCGCGCCGTGGCACCTTCGGCGGAATTGCTCGGAAACAGCTGCGCGAATTGTGCCGGACAGGTAATTCCCGTCCCCGCTTG
>NZ_RCVK01000415.1:0-2409 GCF_003667485.1 Micromonospora sp. BL1 | reverse complement strand
GGCCGGCCCCACCCAGACCTCGGCCGTTCCGGCCGTCACGCCGGCCCCGGCCGGCGCCCCCGTCGGCGACGCCTGAGCGCGCCGGCCCGCACCACCGAAAGGAACCTGATGCGTCGTCTCGCCGTCGCACTCACCGCCGCCCTCGCTCTCGGCGTCGGCCTCACCGCATGTGGGGAGAGCGACCCCGTCGCCGGCACCGGCACCGGGGAGACCCGGGAGATCACCCATGCCATGGGCACCACGAAGGTGCCCGTCGAGCCGAAGCGCGTGGTCGTGCTCGACACCGACAAGATCGACACCGCGCTGTCGCTGGGCGTCACCCCGGTCGGCGCGGCGACCGCCGGTGAGGCGAAGAGCTGGCCCACCTACTTCGGCGCGGACAAGCTCGCCGGCATCACCGAGGTCGGCGTGCTCACCGAGCCGGACCTGGAGGCGATCAACGCGCTCAACCCGGACCTGATCCTGGGCAGCAAGTTCCGCCAGGAGAAGTTCTACGACGAGCTGGCCAAGATCGCCCCGACCGTGTTCACCGAGAAGGTCGGCGTCACCTGGAAGGAGAACTTCCTCCTCGACGGCGCGGCGCTGGGCAAGGAGCAGCAGGCCAAGGACCTGCTGGCCGAGTACGAGAAGCGGGCGGAGGACTTCGGCGCGAAGCTCGGTGACGCCTCGTCCCGCAAGGTCTCCATCGTGCGCTTCATGCCGACCGAGATCCGCTTGTACGGGCCGGACTCGTTCTCCGGCATCGTCGTCGGCGACACCGGCCTGGGCCGCCCCGAGCGGCAGATGCTCGCCGGCAAGGAGGACAAGCGGATGGACCGGGTCAGCCCGGAGCGCATCGCCGAGGCCGACGGCGACGTGGTGTTCGTGACCGCGTACGGCGAGAAGGCCGCCGCCGAGCAGGCGAAGGTCACCGGCGGCACGTTGTGGAAGGGCCTGTCCGCGGTCAAGGCCGGCAAGGCGCACGTGGTCTCCGACGAGATCTGGATGACCGGCATCGGCGTGGGCGCCGCCAACAAGATCCTGGACGACCTGGAGAAGTACCTGGCCGCCTGAGCCCCGATCACCCGCGCCCGTCCAGCCGCACGAGGCCGGACGGGCGCGGGTGTGTCTCAGCCCGCCAGTTGCCAGAGCAGGAACGCGTTGAGCGCCACCACGAACGCGGTGATCGCCACGGCGGCGGCGGTGGTGGCCCGGCGGTTGACCAGGCTGCCCATCAGATCCCGGCGGCGCGTGAACATCACCACCGGGATCAGCGCGAACGGGATGCCGAAGCTCAGTACCACCTGGGACAGCACCAGCGCCCGCGTCGGGTCGACGCCGATCGCGAGCACCGCCAGCGCGGGCAGCAGTGTAATCATCCGGCGTACCAGCAGCGGGATCCGGCGGCGCAGGAAGCCCTGCATGATGATCTCGCCGGCGTACGTGCCGACGCTCGTCGAGGCGAGGCCGGACAGGAGCAGGGCGACCGCGAACCCGACCGCGGCGGCCGTGCCGAGCGTGGTGGCGAGCCCGGCGTGCACGCCTTCGAGGGTGTCGGTGCCGGGGATCGAGGTGCCGTGGAAGCTGCTCGCGGCCACGAGCAGCATGGCCAGGTTGACCGCGCCGGCGATGCCCAGCGCGATCAGCACGTCGATCCGCAGGCCCTTGGCGATCACCCGCCGCTGCGTCTCGCCCTCGGCGGGCAGGCGGTTCGGGGTCAGCGCCGAGTGCACGTAGATGACGTGCGGCATCACCGTCGCGCCCAGGATGCCGGCGGCGAGCAGCATGCTGTCGGTGCCCTGCATCCGGGGCAGCAGCCCGGCCGCGGCGTCGGACACGTCCGGTTGTGCGCTGACCAGGTTGACCGCGAACGCCAGCACGATCACGCCGAGCAGCACCGCGATGGCGATCTCGAACGTCCGGAAACCCCTGGCGCGAAGCGCCAGGATGGCGAACGAGGCAGCGCCGACGATCAGGCCGCCGGGCAGCAGCGGGACGCCGAACAGCAGGTACAGCGCGACCGCCCCGCCGATCACCTCGGCCAGGTCGGTGGCCATGGCGACCAGTTCGGCCTGCGCCCACATGACCCGGTTGAGCGGCCGGGGCAGGTGTTCCCGGCACAGTTCGGGCAGGCTGCGCCCGGTGGCCAGGCCGAGCTTGGCGGTGAGCGTCTGCACCAGCATGGCGGCCAGGTTCGCCGCCACCACCACCCAGACCAGCAGGTATCCGTACCGGGCCCCGGCCGTGGAGTTGGTGGCGAAGTTGCCGGGGTCGACGTAGGCGACCGCCGCCACGAACGCCGGCCCGAGCAGGATGAGGCGCCCCCGGACCGGGCGCGGGGCGCGGGCGGTCCGTAGCGAGGGCAGGACTGGCGAGTCGTTGGTTACCACTGGTGCTCCTCGACGACGGACGACGGGATACGGGCGACTG
>NZ_RCVK01000065.1:0-2421 GCF_003667485.1 Micromonospora sp. BL1 | reverse complement strand
CGGGCGGGCGAACTAAGGTACGGGCATGTCCGTTGACGGGTGGCACACCCTCCTGGTGCTCGGCGGTATCCGCTCCGGCAAGTCCGAGTTCGCCGAGTCACTGGTCGCCGACGCGCCCACGGTCCGGTACGTGGCCACCGCCCCGGCCGGCGACCCGGAGGACACCGAGTGGGCGACCCGCCTCGCGGCGCACCGCGCCCGGCGGCCGGGGAGCTGGACCACCGAGGAGACCGCGGCGAACCCGGGCCGGCTGGTCGAGGTCATCGCCGCCGCCGGCCCGAACGAGACGCTGCTCGTGGACGACCTGGGCGGCTGGGTGACGGTGCTGCTCGACCCGGCCCACCAGCCGGCCGACGACACCGCGACGATCGCCGAGCTGGCCGCGGCGGTGCGCTCCAGCACGGCCCGGCTGGTGCTGGTCAGCCCCGAGGTGGGCCTGTCCCTGGTGCCCACCACGCCGCTGGGCCGGGCGTTCACCGACGCGCTCGGCGCGACCAACCGCGCGGTCGCCGACGCCTGCGACGCGGTCGCGCTCGTGGTGGCCGGTCAGACCGCGTGGCTCAAGCCGACCACTCCGGCCCCCGCGCACGCCGTGCCGCCGGCCGCCACGTCGCCCGAGGCCGTACCGAGCCGCGCCGCGACGCCCCGGACCGCCGCGCACCAGGCCGCACCGGCCCAGGCCGTGCCGGCCGACCTCGGCGCCGGGGACGTGACGCTGCCCGAGGTGCTCACGCCGGCCGCCGCCCCGGTGCCCGCCCGGGCCGCGTCCGACGAGCCCGGTACGGGCGACTGGGCCGCACCCACGATGGCGCTGCCGATGATCGCCACCGGTCTGGTGATCCAGCCGGGCATGGAACTGCCGATGCCCGACGACTACACCGGGCCGCAGGCCGTCGACCGGCTCGCCACCCTCGACATCCCCGGCGCCGGTCTCGGCGTGCTGGAGCAGGTGGTCGGCTTCGCCGCCGCCACCCAGGGCACCTCGACGCCGCGTCCGTGGGACGCGGTGCGCGTACTGCTGATCCAGGGCGACCACGAGGGCGGCGCGTCGGCCGGCGCGCCGCCCGGCGAGTCGTCCCGCCGCGCCCGGCAGGCCCGCGCCGGCCGGGGTGCGCTGGCCCGGCTCGCCGCCGAGAACCGGGCCGGCCTCCAGATCGTCGAGGCGCCCGCCTCGGCACCGATGGAGGAGCGCCCGGCCCTGTCCGCCGACGAGGTCGAGGCGGCGCTGCGCTACGGCTGGCGGCTCGCCGAGCAGGCCGCCGACGCGGGGGTGCAGCTGCTGGTGCTCGCCGGGTGCGGTGCGGGTGCCGAGGCGGCCGCCGCCGCGGTGCTCGCGGCCACCGCGGGCGCGGAACCGCCGACGGTGCTCGGCCGGGTGGTCACCGAGCAGGGCGAGATCGACGACGCCGCCTGGATGGTCCGCTGCGCGGCGGTGCGGGACGCGCTGCACCGCACCCGGCGCTCCGCCCGGGAGGCCAAGGACGTCCTGGCCGAGCTGGGCGGCGGCGACATCGCGCTGGCCACCGGCGTCCTGCTGGGCGCCACCGCTCGCAAGGTGCCGGTGCTGCTGGACGGGCCGGTCGGCACCGCCGCCGCCATGGTCAGCCGCGACCTGGCCGGCCAGGCCCGGCACTGGTGCCTGCTGCCCGACCACGGCGGCCGTCCGGGCGTACGGCTCGCCGCCGACGTGCTCGGGCTGACCCCGCTGGTGGACCTGCGGCTCGACCTGGGCGAGGGGGCGACCGCGCTGGCCGCGCTGCCGCTGCTGCGCTCCGCGCTGACGCTCGCCGCCACGCTGCCGGTGCACCCGTCGCTGGGCGGCCCCGACGACGAGGGCGACACCGGCGAGCGCACCGGCACCGGCGACCGCATCGGCGGCGACGCCGGCCGGGCCGAGGACGAACCGGACTTCGCCGAGCCGGAGCCGGCCGGCCCGGGACCGACCACCGTCGGGGCCGACGAGCCGGTCCTCCCCGGCCGACGTGCCGACTGAGGCGCGGCTCGCCGACGGCATCCGGCTGGCGCTCACCACGTTCACCACCCTCCCGGTACGCGCCGGCCAGGTCGACCGGGCCGCCGCCGGCACCGCGATGGCGCTCGCCCCGCTGGTCGGCGCGCTGCTCGGCGCCGTACTCGGCGGGGTGCTGCTGCTCACCGCCGCGCTCGCGCCACCGTTGGTCGCCGCGGTGGTCACCGTGGGGCTGGGCGCGCTGCTCACCCGGGGCCTGCACCTGGACGGGCTGGCCGACACCGTGGACGCGCTCGGCTCCTACCGGCGCGGACCGGCCGCGCTGGAGATCATGAAGCAGCCGGACGTCGGCCCGTTCGGGGTGGTCGCGCTCGTGGTCGTACTCCTGCTCCAGAGCGCGGTGCTCGCGGAGCTGGCCGGCCGGGACGCCCTCGCCGCGTTCGCCGCGCCGG
>NZ_RCVK01000066.1:0-2449 GCF_003667485.1 Micromonospora sp. BL1 | reverse complement strand
CCTCCACCCCGCCGAGCCCGACCGCGCCCGCCGTCGACGACGCCGCCTGGCAGGCGGGGCGGTCGACGCCGGTGGCCGACCCGGTCTATCCGGCCCGGGGCACCGACGCGCTGGACGTTCTGCACTACGACCTCGCGCTGGAGTGGGCGCCGTCGACCACCACCCTCACCGGCACCGCCACGCTGCGGATCCGGCCGGTGAAGGACGCGCCGAACCTGGTCCTCGACTTCATGCCCTACCAGGTCGACAGCGTCACACTGGACGGCGCGACGGTTCCCGGCGCGGTGGCGAAGGAGAAGCTGACCGTGTCCGCCCCGGTGGTGGCGGACGAGCCGGTCACCCTGGTGGTCACCTACCACGGCCGGCCGAAGACGACCCCGATGCCGTCGCACCGCAAGGACACCGAGGCCCTGGGCCTCACCGTCACCAAGGAGGGCGGCCTCTGGACCATGCAGGAGCCGTTCGGGGCGTTCACCTGGTACCCGGCGAACGACCAGCCGTCGGACGAGGCGCTCTACGACATCCGGGTGACGGTGCCGGCGGGCTGGTCCGCGATCGCCGGCGGCACGCCCGCCGGTCAGTCCGGCAACACGTTCAGCTACCGCAGCACCGACCCGGTCGCGACGTACCTGACCACGCTCGCGGTGGGGAAGTACCAGAAGCTGACCGCGGCGGGGCCGCGCGGCGTGCCGCTGACCTACTGGTACCGCAAGGGCACCGACGACAAGCTGCTGCCGTACCTGAAGAAGTCCCCGCAGTACCTGACCTGGCTGGAGAAGAAGTTCGGCCCGTACCCGTTCCCCTCCGGCGGCGTCGTGGTGGTGGACTCGGCGTCGGGCATGGAGACCCAGCAGATGATCACGATGGGCCGGAAGATCGAGAACACCGCGGCCCGCCGGGACCGCTGGGGCAGCGACCTGCTGCACGAGTACGCCCACCAGTGGTTCGGCAACTCGGTCACGCCCACCACCTGGCGGGACCTGTGGCTGAACGAGGGCTGGGCGACGTACATCCAGGACCTGTACACCAAGGAGACGCAGAAGCTCAGCGAGGCCAGCCTGGACCGGTACCTGCGCGAGGGTGACGCCGTCCTGCGCAAGAAGCTGGGCCCGCCCGGCCGGCCCGACCCGAAGCGGTTCGCCGAGGGCAACGTCTACCTGTGCCCGGCGGCGATGCTGCGCGAGATCCACCGGACGGTCGGCGACAAGGCGTTCTTCGCGCTGGCCCGCGCCTGGGTCCAGGAGCAGCGCAACACGCCGCAGGACCGGGCCTCGTTCATCGCCTTCGTCAACAAGCAGACCGGCCGGGACTTCACCGCGCTGATCAACGCCTGGCTGGACTCGCCGACCACGCCGAAGAAGATCACCCCGAAGAAGATCGCCTGACCCGGCGCGGGGCCCCGCCCGTCCGGCGGGGCCCCGCGGCGCGTCTCAGCGGCCCTGGAGCGAGCGGACGTTGTCGCCGAACGTCCAGCCCTTCGACCCGTCCCAGTTGACCGACCAGGTCATCAGGCCCTTGAGGCGTCCCTGGTAGGTGTTCCACGCCTGGGCCACCAGTGCCGGGCTCATGTAGCCGCCGCCGGCGCCGACCTGCGCGGGCAGCCCGGGGACCTGCCGGTCGAGCGGTACGCGGACGGTGGTGCCCTGCACGACCAGGCCGGCGTCGAGGCAGTTGGTCTGCGCGACGAAACCGGCCACCGTGCCGGCCGGGTACGAGTCACCGGCGCAGCCGTACATCGAGCCGTTGTAGTACTGCATGTTCAGCCACCACAGCCGCCCGTTGTCGGCGTACTTCTTGACGATCGGCAGGTACGCGCCCCAGATCGAGCCGTAGGTGACGCTGCCGCCGGTGACGTACGCGGTCTCCGGCGCCATGGTGAGCCCGAACCCGGCCGGCATCTGGGCCAGCACCCCGTCGATGATCCGGATCAGGTTGGCCTGCGACGGGGAGAGCTGGTTGATGTTCCCGCTGCCGGTCAGGCCGGTCTCGATGTCGATGTCGATGCCGTCGAAGTTGTGCCGCTTGAGGATCGGCACCACTGTGGCGACGAACCGGTCGGCGACCGCGCTGGAGCTGAGGTCGATCCCGGCGGTGGCGCCGCCGATGGACAGCAGCACGGTGAGCCCGGCGGCCTTGGCCTGGCACACCTGCGCGGGGGTGGGCACCTTGACGCCGGCGTCCATGCCGTCCTCCCAGAGCACCGTCCCGTCGGCGCGGATGACCGGGAACGCGGCGGTCACCACGTTGTAGCCGTGCCCGGTGATCCGGGAGTCGGTGATCGGGATCCAGCCGAGTCCGGGGTGCACGCCGTTCGCGGCGCCGTCCCAGTTCTCCCAGTAGCCCTGGAGCACCTTCCCGGACGGCCGGGACCGCAGCGCGCAGGTGTCCCCGCCCGGCGTGGTCGGGCTGGACGACACAGTGGGCGTGGGGGTAGGCGTCCGCGTGGGGG
>NZ_RCVK01000067.1:0-2457 GCF_003667485.1 Micromonospora sp. BL1 | reverse complement strand
GCCCCGCACCCACCCGCCGGCACCGGATCACCAGCGTCTGGGTGCTGCTCGCCACCGTCGCCCCCGAGCTGGACGAGTGGGCCGCCTACTTCGCCGCCGGCGCGAGCAAGCGGGCCGCCGCCGAGGCCGGCATCCCCCGCGTGGTCACCGCCCGGGAGGCCGACGACCTGCTGCGCGCCGCCGAGGAGTTCGTGACGGTGGTGGAGACCGCGCTCGGCCTGGCACACCAGCCGGCGCTCGACGGCCTGCCCCGCCCGCTGCGGCTCGGCACCTCCGACTCCCCGCCCCGGCCCGGAGCAGCCGCCGCCTGATTCGTGGCGCCCGGCCACCACCGGCGGGACCCCGGGTGGCCGGGCGCCGCACCCACGGCACACGCGTGCCGCGCACGACACGATCCACAGCACCATCCACGGGTGAGGCCCGTGGCGAAACACGACGGGGGGTTGGTCCGATGGCGGGCCGCATGGTGGTCGGTTCCGCCGCCCTGGCCGATCTGGTCCGGCCGGCGAGCGCACCCGACCCGGCCGGCGGCCACCGGGTGCTTCCCGTCCGGGCCGAGCTGACCGGGCTGCTGCCCAACCGCGGCCTGCGGCGCGGCAGCACCGTCGCGGTCGGCGCCGGGCAGCCCCGGCGCAGCGGCGCCACCTCGCTGATCCTCGCGTTGCTCGCCGAGGCGTCCCGGGCCGGCTCGTGGTGCGCCGTGGTCGGCGTACCCACCTTCGGGGCCGGCGCGGCGGCCGAGGCGGGCATCGCCCTGGACCGGCTGGCCCTGGTGCCCGACCCCGGGCCGGAGTGGCCCACTGTGGTCGCCGCGCTCATCGACGGGGTCGACGTGGTGGTCACCGCCGTGCCGGCCACCGTCTCCGCCTCGGTCGCCACCCGGCTGGCCGCCCGTGCCCGGCAGCGCGGAAGCGTGCTCGTCCCGTACGGCCGGTGGGACGGCGCGGACGTCACGCTCCAGGTGGTCCGGGGCGTCTGGCAGGGGCTCGGCCCCGGTCGCGGCCGGCTGCGCCGCCGCGAGGTGACAGTCTCGGCCCGGGGCCGGGGCGCCGCCGCCCGTCCCAAGGAGATCAAGGTGTGGCTGCCCGGCGACGAACTGACCCGGGTGATCCCCCGCTCGGCCGGGCTCGGCGCCCCGTCCGCCACGCCGTCACGCCGGCTGCGCGTGGTCGCCCCACCCGCCCGTACGCTCGCCGCGTCCGGTCCGGCGTGAGCGGCTTACCGCAGCGGACGCTGCTGCTCTGGTGCCCGGACTGGCCGGTCCTCGCCGCCGAGATCGTCGACGGGGTGCCTGCCACCGACCCGGTCGTGGTGCTGCACGCCAACCGGGTGATCGCCTGCTCCGAACGGGCCCGCGCCGAGGGGATCCGGCGCGGGCTGCGCCGCCGCGAGGCGCAGGGGCGCTGCCCGCACCTCACGGTGGTCGACCACGACCCCGGCCGGGACGTGCGCGCGTTCGAACCGGTGGTGGCCGCCGTGGAGGAGGTGGTCGCCGGCGTCGAGGTGATCCGGCCCGGCGCCTGTGCCACGGCGGCCCGGGGGCCGAGCCGCTACCTCGGCGGCGAGGAGGCGGCGGCCGAGCGGATCGTGGAGCACGTCGCGCAGAGCTGCGCGGTGGAGAGCCAGGTCGGCATCGCCGACGGGGTGTTCGCGGCCGGGCTGGCCGCCCGGGAGGGGCGGATCGTGGCCCCCGGCGGCACCCGCGAGTTCCTGGCCGCCCGGCCGGTCGAGGCGCTCGGCCGGCCCGCCCTGGCCGACCTGCTGCGCCGGCTCGGCGTCCGCACCCTCGGCGACTTCGCGGCGCTGCCGGCCGGGGACGTGCTGGCCCGGTTCGGCTTCGACGGGGCGCTGGCGCACCGGCTCGCCGGCGGCCGGGACGACCGCCCACTCGCGGTCCGGCAGCCACCCGCCGACCTCACCGTCACCGCCGACTACGACGAGCCGATCGACCGGGTCGACGCCGCCGCGTTCGCCGCCCGCACGCTCGCCGAGCGGCTGCACGAGCGGCTGGCCGGGTACGGGCTGGCCTGCACCCGCCTCGGCATCGAGGCGGTCACCGCGCACGGCCAGGAACTGCACCGGGTCTGGCGGCACGACGGCCTGCTCACCGCGGCGGCCATCGCCGACCGGGTCCGCTGGCAGCTCGACGGCTGGCTCTCCGGCAGCAACGGCCGGGGCGGGACGCGTCCGGCCCGCCCCACCGCCGGGATCGTCCGGCTGCGACTGGTGCCCGACGGGGTGCTCGCCCAGGCGGGCCTGCAACCCGGGCTGTGGGGTGAGACCGGTGAGGAGCGGGAGCGGGCGCACCGCGCGCTGAGCCGGGTACAGGGCATCCTCGGTCCCGAGGCGGTGGTCACCGCGGTGCTCGGCGGCGGGCGGTCCCCGGCCGACCAGGTGCGCCTCGTGCCGTGGGGCGACGAGCGGGTGTCCGCGCGCCCCGGCCCGCAACCCCTGCCC
>NZ_RCVK01000068.1:0-2495 GCF_003667485.1 Micromonospora sp. BL1 | reverse complement strand
GCCGGCGCCGGGCCCGGCCCGCACGGGCGAGACCGGTGCCGCCGGACAGCCCGAGCCGGGCGAGGCCCGTACCGGTGACGAGGCGGCCGGCGAGGAGACGCCGGCGCGTACCGCCGTGGCACGGCCGGCCGCCAACCGTTCCGGCGACGCAAGGTTCGGCGCCGACCGCGCCACGCGCCCGGCCGAGGCGCCCGGCGACGGCGACGAGCCGCCGCGCCGCCGCCGGCAGGCCACCCACCGGGGCCGGGCCGCGGTGGACGAGACGTCGCTGGCCGCCGCGCCGACCGGCATGTCCACCGGCAGCCCGGTCACGCTCGGTACGTCGTACTCCGGTGGGCAGATGACCACGACGGAGACCGCGCCGTCGCGACCGCTGGACACCGGCGGCGTGCCGGGGCCCCGGGTGGTGATCGAGCACGTCCTGGTGAGCACGTTCGGCCTGGACGCCACCACCGAGGTCCGCCTGGTCGCGGGCGACCGGACGGCCGAGGGGCACGCGACCGGCCCGGCTGTCGACGGGTACGTGCTGCGGCTCTGCGCGGTGGCCGCGGCCGCCGCGGTGGACGAACTGCTCGGCCGGGTCGTCCCGGCCGGTGAGCGGGGCCGGTGCTTCGTGGAGCACGCCGCGGTGGTGCCGTTCGGCAACTGCGAGGTCGCGACGGTGGTGGTGCTGCTGGTCTGCGACGGCTGGGTGGAGCAGCTGGCCGGTTCGGCACTGGTGGCCGGGGATCCCCGGCAGGCGGTCGTGCGGGCCACGCTCGCGGCGGTGAACCGGCGGCTGGAGGCGCTGCTCTCCTGAGCCGGTGTGCGGTGCGTCCCGTGCGGGGGAGACTGGAAACATGAAACGTGCCGCACTCTGGCCGGAGCACAGCCTTCCCGCACACCACGTCCCGCCGCCCTGGCCGGGCCGGCACGTACGCCTCGACGGCACGCTCGTGCACGTCCGCGACACACCGGCCACCGGTCCCGGCGCGGAGCCCGCGCTGTACGTGCACGGCCTCGGCGGATCGGCGCAGAACTGGACCGACCTGGCCGGCCTGCTCGCCGACCGGCTCGACGGCCAGGCGATCGACCTGCCCGGGTTCGGGCGCAGCGAGCCGGGGCCGCGCTACACCATCCCGGCCTTCGCGGAGCGCGTGATCCGCTGGATCGAGCACAGCGACCGGGGGCCGGTGCACCTGTTCGGCAACTCGCTCGGCGGTGCGATCTCGGTCCGGGTGGCGGCGCTGCGCCCCGATCTGGTCCGCACGCTCACCCTGGTCTCGCCCGCCCTGCCGTTCCTGGACTTCCGGCGCTCGTTGCAGGGGCGGATGCTGCCGCTGCTGGCGATCCCCCGGGGCGAACGGCTGGCCGCCTGGCGGCTGGCCCAGTTCAGTCCGGAGGTGACCGCGCAGCAGGTGATGGAGGCGTGCGTGGCGGATCTGACCCGGATCAGTGAGCAGCGCCGGCAGGAGGCGATCGACGAGATCCGGGTCCGGTACGAGGCGGCCCACTACGCCGCCGCGTACGTGCGGACGTTCCGGGGACTGGTCGGCAGCTTCCTGCGTTCGTACCTGCCGGGGGAGGGCGCGCTCTGGCGGCAGGCGGCTGCGGTACGCGCGCCCACGCTCGTGGTGGGCGGGCGGCAGGACCGGCTGGTCGACGTGCGGGTGGCGCCGCAGGCGGCCCGGGTCATCCCGGACAGCCGGCTGCTGATGCTCGACGGCGTCGGGCACGTGGCCCAGCTGGAGGTGCCCCGGACCGTGGCGCGGGCGGTGCTGGGGCTGCTCGCCGAGGCGGAGCCGGAGCAGGCGGCGGGCGCGGGCGTGTCGTCGGGCGACGCGCCGGGCGCCGGGCGGCCGGAACGGGAGAATGCGCAGGCCACAGCGCTGGTGGCCGGAACGGGGGAGAGCGGAACGGAGCGTGACATGGCAGGCTGAGCCGGATGCCCAGCTCCCGCCGTCCTCGTGCCGCCCGCTCCCGTTCCTCGTTCCGTCACTGGCGCACCGCGCTCGTGGTCTGCGCCTTCGTCGCCGCCGCCGCGGTCGGTGTCGGCGTTGCGGTGCAACTGCCGTCGGCGGGCGCGGGGACCCGGATCACCGACGGGTTCGTCGCCCAGCCCCCGGCCCCCACGCAGGCGCCGTCCACGCCGAGCGTTCCGCCGCCGCCTCCGGTGACGCCCAGCTCGCCGGCCGCGCCGGTGCTGACGCTGTCCGGCCCGGGGCCGGCGAAGGGCCGGGGCACCTTCGCGTACGACGAGCGGACCGGCGGTGTGCTCGGCCGCTCGGGGACGCTGCGCCGCTACCGGGTCGCGGTGGAGAACGGCTCCGGCGAGGAGGTCCCCGCCTTCGGCGAGGCGGTGCAGCGGGCACTGGCCGGCCCGGGCAGCTGGGTCGACGGCGGCAAGCTGCGGTTGCAGCGGGTCGGTCCGGGCGACCGGTACGACTTCACGATCTACCTGGCCACCCGCGACACGGCGGGGCGGCTGTGCGGGGCGGGCGGGATCGACATCCGGG
>NZ_RCVK01000240.1:0-3013 GCF_003667485.1 Micromonospora sp. BL1 | reverse complement strand
CTCGTGGGCTCGGAGATGTGTATAAGCGACAGGCCCGTCACTGCCGGACGCGGAAAGTACAGCCTGCTGTACCCCGGCCGTCGTGCTGGCGGGATCGTTCCCGGCCGGCCGCGCGCCTAGCGTGGTGGCAGAAGAGATCACCCGAGGAGGCAGCCGTGAACGACCTGGACCGTACCGCCGAGACCGCCGCAGCCCCGACGCCGGTCACCCGGATGCGCCCGCTGCTCTGGCTGGTGCTGATCGTGAGCGTGGCCGCCAACGTGACGCTGTCGGCCGTCCTGGACAACCCGTGGGCCGGTTCCGCCTTCGGCGCGCTGGCGCTGGCGTGCGGGGTGACCCTGGCGATGAACCACTACCGCAACCGCTGACCGCCGCGGGCGGGCCGTGACGACGATCGGCCCGCCCTGCCGCGTTCGCCCGCGCGAGCGCCGCACCGGCTGGTACGACTGGTGTCGGCGACGGCGCGTACCGAGGGGACCGGATGGCGAGTGGGCTGCGAGGACATCTGCTGCGGCCACGTGAGGCCTCCCGCCGGGCGTCGTTCCTGGAGCTCTTCTTCGACCTGGCGTTCCTTCTCGCGCTGAACCGGCTGTCCCTGACGCTGGAGCACGACCTCAGCCTCGGCGGGGCGTTCCGGACCGCCCTGCTGCTGGCACCGATCTGGTGGGTGTGGTTCGTGACCGCGTGGTCGACGGACTGGTTCGACCCGCGCTCCCCGGTGATCGTCGCGCTGCTGATCTGGGTGATGTTCGGCGGCCTGCTGATGGCGGCCTCGGCACCCACCGCGTACACCGGGCACGCGCTCGTGTTCGCCGGCGCGTACGTGGCGATCCACCTCGGCCGGCCCGCCCTCCTGCTGCCGGCGCTGCGCGGGCATCCGCTGCGGCTGCGGAGCCTGCGGGTGGCGATCTGGTTCGCGGTCTCCGGGGTGCTCTGGGTGGCCGGCGCGCTCGCCGGTCCGGCGCAGGTGGCGCTCTGGACCGCGGCGGTCGTGCTGGATCTGGTGCTGGCCCGGCTGCGCTGGCCGACGCCCGGGCTGGGCCGCGCCACGTGGAGCGACCTCCAGATCGTCGGCGAGCACCTGGCCGAGCGCTACCAGCAGATCTACATCATCGCGCTGGGTGAGCTGATCCTGTCCGCCGGCATCGTCTACAGCGCCACCGGCTTCGACAGCTACCGGACGCTGGCGTTCGCGCTGGTGTTCGTCAACGCGGTCAGCATCGGCGCGCTCTACCTGGTGCCGGGCGGCATGCGGCTCGGTACGGCGATCGAAGCGCTGGGGCCGGCCGGGAGCCGGCTGGGCCTGCTGGCCGGCTACCTGCACCTGGTGATGGTGGCGGGCGTGGTGGCCGCCGCCGTCGGCGCGAAGGTGATGATCGCCGAGCCGCTGTCCCGCGACCCGGCCGCTTTCCTGGTGACGCTCAGCGGCCCGGCGCTGTTCCTGATCGGCTGGATCCTGCTCGCGGCGGCCGTCCATCACCGGGTGTCCTGGCACCGGCCGGCCGGGCTGGTGGCGCTGGTGGCGCTGGGACTGCTGGCCCACCGGCTGCCGCTGCTGGCCGGCTCCGCGCTGATGGCCGCGCTGCTGATCGCCATCGTGGTCGTGGAGACCGCCACCCTCCGGCGGACGGGCCGGCCGGGTTAACGCTGCGAATCGATTGACAGTCAGCTATGTAAACGCCAGGCTAGAGGGCGTTGTTAGCGTTAACTCGGCCGACATCTCCCCCGCAGAGAAAGGCCCCCTCGTGCCCCTGACCCGACGCGCGTTCACAGTCGGCGCCCTGTCCGCCGCCGCCGCCGCATCCGGCGCGCTCAGCCTGCCCCGCGGCGCACTCGCCGCGCCGAACACCGCCTACGCGATGGCGTACTTCACCGAGACGCCGAACGGCGTCGGCGCCGACTACGGCCTGCACCTGGCCGTCAGCCGGGACGGCCTGAACTGGACCCCGCTGAACCAGAACAATCCCGTGGTCACCCCGACCGCCGGGCAGCTCGGCCTGCGCGACCCGTTCGTGCTGCGCAGGACCGACGGGACGTTCGTGGTGCTGGCCACCGACCTCAAGGGCACCAACTGGGGGCTGACCAGCCAGTACCTGCACGTGTGGGACTCCACCGACCTCACCGCGTTCACCGGCTACCGGCGCGTCCGGATGCACACGCTCGACACCCACACGTGGGCGCCGACGGCGTTCTGGGACGCCGCCCGCGGCCAGTACGCGATCGTCTACTCCGCCAACAACGGCCGGGACGTGCTGTTCGTCAACTACACGAGCGACTTCCGCACCGTCAGCGCCCCGCAGGTCTACTTCAGCCCGGGCTTCGGCGTGCTCGACGGCGACGTGGTCGTCGACGGCGGCACCACGTACCTCTACTACAAGAACCTCGACGACGGCTACCTGTACGGCGCCCGGTCCGCCACCGGCGCGCCGAACAGCTTCACCACGTACACCAGCGGCCTGCGGCAGGGAAACGCGATCGAGGCACCGCTGCTGCTGCGCACCAACGAGGGCGGCTGGCGGCTGTGGGGCGACTCGTTCAGCCCGGTCAACAACGACTACTACGCCTGGTCCACGACCACCATCTCGGGCAACTCGTGGACGCCGCTGAACCAGCGCGACTACACCCCGCCGCTGAACTCCAAGCACGGCTCGATGATCGGCATCAGCGACGCCGAGTACGCCGGCATGGTCAACCGTTGGGGCACGCCGAACTGGGTCCGGCTCAAGTCGTCGAACCTCCCCGACCGCTACGTCCGGCACGCCGACCGGATCGCCCGCGTCGACGCGTACCCGTTCGACCCCTACCAGGACCAGATGTGGCGCATGGTCCCCGGCCTGGCCGACTCCGCCGGCGTCTCGTTCGAGTCGGTCAACTATCCCGGCAACTACCTGCGGCACTACGACTACCGGCTGCGCATCGACCCGCTCGGCGCCGGCTCCCCCGCGATCGACCGCCAGGACGCCACGTTCCGGGTCACCGCGTAACCGTTCCCCACCACCACCGTCCCCCACCG
>NZ_RCVK01000146.1:0-3150 GCF_003667485.1 Micromonospora sp. BL1 | reverse complement strand
CCGCCGGGGTTCCCACCCACCCCCACCGTCCGGACGATCTCCGCTGGTCGTGCGCTACCGTGGCACCGACCGTGCCACAGCGAAGCCGGTGTGAAACCGGCGCTGTCCCGCAACTGTGATGCCCCGTACGCGCGGCGCTGGCCTTCCGCCGGCGCCGACGGACGTGGGACGAGCCAGGTCGCCTGAGGCCCGGTCGCGACACGCGCTCTCGAGGAAGGGCGCCTCGCGGACGGGCCTTTCCCCTGTCGGCGAAGCACCACACTCCTCGACCGACAGGAGGCCCCATGTCCAGACGTACCCCCCGGCTCTTCGCCACCGCGCTCGCGGCCGGCGTGCTGCTTCTCGGCGGCTGCGCCGAGAAGACCTCGACCGACACCCCCGCCGCAGGCGGCTCCGGCGGCGCGTTCCCGGCCACCGTCGGCAAGCTGACGCTGGACAAGCGGCCCGAGAAGATCGTCTCGCTCTCGCCGACCTCCACCGAGATGCTCTTCGCCATCGGCGCCGGCAAGCAGGTCACCGCCGTCGACGACCAGTCGAACTACCCGCCCGAGGCGCCCCGCACCGACCTGTCCGGCTACCAGCCGAACGCCGAGGCCGTCGCCTCCCGGAACCCCGACCTGGTGGTGATCTCCGACAACCTCAACAAGATCGCCGACCAGCTCGTCGCGCTGAAGATCCCGGTCCTCCAGATCCCCGCCGCGGCCACGCTCGACGACACGTACCGGCAGCTCACCGACCTGGGCACACTCACCGGCCACCGGTCCGAGGCGGACGCCGTGGTGCAGAAGATGAAGGACGACATCACCGCGCTGACCAAGGACCTGCCGAAGCGTACGGAGAAGCCGACCTACTACCACGAGCTGGGCCCGGAGCTGTACACGGCGACCAGCAAGACGTTCATCGGCACCATCTACGCGCTCGCCGGCCTGGAGAACATCGCCGACGCGTCCGACGCCGACGGGAAGAACGGCGGCTACCCGCAGCTCTCCCAGGAGGTCATCGTCAAGGCGAACCCCGACTTCGTCTTCCTCTCCGACACCAAGTGCTGCAAGCAGAGCGCCGACACGGTGAAGGCGCGCAGCGGGTGGTCCGGCGTCACCGCCGTGAAGAACAACCAGATCGTGGAACTGGACGACGACATCGCCTCCCGCTGGGGCCCGCGCGTGGTCGACCTGCTCAAGGTGATCGTCGACGCCACCGCCAAGGTCCCGGCCTGACCGTGGCCCTACGACAGGCGGACTCCGCCCCTCGCCCGGCCGGGACGTCCCAGACGTCCCGGCCGGGTGCCCGGCTGCCCCGGCCCCTGCGGCGTGGGGCGCGCGACGCGGCCGGCACCCCGATCCGGCCCGCCGGGCTGCGCAAGCGCTGGCTGCTCGCCGGTGTCGTGGCGGTGCTCGTCGCGCTGGTCGCGGGCGTCTCCCTCGGCCCGGTCAGCCTGCCGCCCGGCAGCGTCGCGGCCGAACTGCTCAATCTGCTGCCCGGCGTGCACCTGGACAGCGGGCTCACCGAGCGGGAAGTCGCGATCATCACCGAGCTGCGGCTGCCCCGGGTCGTGCTCGGCCTGCTCGTCGGCGCGCTCCTCGCCCTGGCCGGCGGCTGCTACCAGGGCGTCTTCCGCAACCCGCTGGCCGACCCGTACCTGCTGGGAGTGGCGGCCGGAGCCGGATTCGCGGTCACCGCGGCGATCGTCCTCGGCGCCGGTGCGGGCGGCGCGCTGACCGGGCTGCCCGTCACCATTCCGCTCGCCGCGTTCGTCGGGTCGCTCGGCGCGGTCCTGCTGACGTACCTCCTCGGCGCGGCCGGCGGGCGGGACCGATCACCCGCCACACTGATCCTGGCCGGCGTGGCGGTCTCCGCGTTCTTCGCCGCCGGGCAGACGTACCTGCTGCAACAGCACTCCGACAACATCCAGCAGGTCTACTCCTGGCTGCTCGGGCGGCTCGCCACCGCAGGCTGGCACGACGTGTGGCTGGTCCTGCCGTACTTCGTGCTCACCTCCGTGGTGGTGCTGCTGCACCGGCGCGAGCTGGACGTGCTCTCCGTCGGCGACGACGAGGCCGCCGGTCTCGGCCTGCACCCGCAGCGCTCCCGCTACCTGCTGATCGCCGCCGCGTCGCTGGGCACCGCCGCCGCCGTGTCCGCGTCCGGGCTGATCGGCTTCGTCGGCATCATCGTGCCGCACACCATGCGGCTGCTCGCCGGTTCCAGCCACCGCGTGATCCTGCCGCTGTCGATGCTGTTCGGCGGCGCGTTCCTGGCCCTGACCGACGTGGTCGCCCGGACCGCCGCCGCACCCGCCGAGATCCCGATCGGCGTGGTCACCGCGCTGCTCGGCGGCCCGTTCTTCGTGCTGGTCCTGCGTACCGCCCGCCGGGTGGCGATGTGAACGCCCCCGCGGTGCGCGTCCACGACCTGCGGGTCGCCCTCGGCGGCACCCCGATCCTGGCGGGCGTCGACCTCACGGTCGCCGCCGGCGAGTGGGTCACCGTGATCGGACCCAACGGCGCCGGCAAGTCCACCCTGTTGCGCGCCGTCGGCGGCCTGCTCACCGGCCCGGGCGAGGTGGCCCTCTTCGGTACGCCGATCGGCGCGCTGCGCCGACGCGACCGCGCCCGGATCGTGGCCACCGTGGCGCAGTCCCCGGTCGTACCGACCGGCATGTCGGTGTTCGACTACGCGCTGCTCGGACGCACGCCGTACATCCCGCCGCTGGGCCGCGAGTCGGCCGCCGACCTGGCCGCCGTGCACGAGGTGCTGGACCGGCTCGACCTCGGCCCGTTCGCCCACCGCGAGCTGGCCACGCTCTCCGGCGGCGAACGGCAGCGCGTCTTCCTGGCCCGGGCGCTGGCCCAGGGCGCCACCCTGCTGCTGCTCGACGAGCCGACGAGCGCGCTGGACATCGGGCACCAGCAGGAGGTGCTGGAACTGGTCGACCAGCTCCGCCGCGCGCACGGCCTGACGGTGCTCGCCACCATGCACGACCTCTCCATCGCCGGCGAGTACGCCGACCGCCTGGTCCTGCTCGCCGACGGCCGGGTGGCCGCCGCCGGCCCGCCCGAGGACGTGCTGACCGAGGAGCTGCTGGCCCGCCACTACCGAGCCCACATCCGAGTGATCCCCGGCGACCACGGCCCCCTGGTAGTCCCCGTC
>NZ_RCVK01000114.1:0-3283 GCF_003667485.1 Micromonospora sp. BL1 | reverse complement strand
CGCCACCACCGCGGCCACCACCGCCACCGCGGCGATCAGCACCCAGCCGCGCAGCACCGACACCGCGAGCAGCGCCGTGTCGACCACACCCGGGGTACGCCGGGCGGCGAACCAGTCGGCGACCAGCCCGTCGAGGACACCCAGCCCGCTGTGCGCGACGACCGCCTCCAGCAGGACCGCCACGGCCAGCCCGGCGACGAACAGCAGCGCCAGCCCCAGCGCCAGGTTGATCAGCAGGGTCCAGGCCGGGCCGACCCGCATGGCGACCAGGAAGAACAGCACCCCGTACCGGGCCCGCAGCCAGCGCAGCGGCGGCAACGCGGCGGCCCGCGCCGCCAGCGCGCGTACCGGGTCCGGGTTGCGCCCCAGCCAGCGGCCGGCGAGCACCACGGCGAGCAGGCACAGCAGCAGGGCCAGCACCGCTCCGGTGGCCCGGCCGAGCAGCTTCGACACCCGCTCGTACGACTCACCGGCCAGATAGCCGGCCAGCACCGAGGCGCCGACCCAGCTCGCCACCCCGGCCAGGTTCCACGGCGCGAACCGCCGGTACGGCATCCCCGCCGACCCGGCCAGCCGGGGCGCCAGCGTGCGGGCGAACGCGATCCAGCGGGCGGCGAGCACGCCCCGGCCGCCGAGGCGCTCCAGCAGCGAGTCGGCCCGCCGCCACCGGTGCGCGCCGATCCGGGCACCCACGCCCGAGGCGCGCAGCCGGGGGCCGTACCGGCGGCCCGCCCGCCACGCGAGTGTGTCTCCGATCACGGCGGCGGCGGTCATGGCCACCAGCACGGGCGCGAGGCGCAGCGTCCCCGCGTACGCTAGGAAGCCGACCAGAAGCAGGGTCGCCTCGCCGGGCATCAGCAGCCCGACGATCACCGCGGTCTCCGCCGCGACGATCGCCGCGGCGGCCAGGTAGATCAGCAGGGGCGGCAGCTCCTGCAGCCAGCTCAGCAGGTCAGGCATCGGACACCCCGCACGGGTGTCAGCATGCCAGTCGCTGGAACGGTCGGCACAGCACTTTCGACGCAGATCCGGGCGATCTCGGGGTGACCCCGAGGCGTGCCCGGGCAACCGCAGACAGGAGTATGGAGGGTATGCAGCTACGCACCGACCTCCGCAACGTCGCCATCATCGCCCACGTCGACCACGGCAAGACGACCCTGGTCGACGCCATGTTGCGGCAGGCCGGCGCCTACGGCGCCCGTGGTGAGACCACCGAGCGGGTCATGGACTCGATGGACCTCGAGCGCGAGAAGGGCATCACCATCCTCGCCAAGAACACCGGCGTGCGGTACATGCCGGCGGACGGCTCGGAACCGGTCACCATCAACATCATCGACACCCCCGGTCACGCCGACTTCGGCGGCGAGGTCGAGCGCGGCCTGACCATGGTCGACGGTGTGGTGCTGCTGGTCGACGCCAGCGAGGGCCCCCTGCCGCAGACCCGGTTCGTGCTCCGCAAGGCGCTGCGCGCCCGGCTGCCGATCATCCTGGTGATCAACAAGGTGGACCGTCCGGACGCCCGGATCAAGGAGGTCGTGGACGACACCTACGAGCTGTTCCTCGACCTGGACGCCGACGAGGAGCAGATCGACTTCCCGATCGTCTACGCCTGCGCCCGCGACGGCATCGCCTCGCTGACCCAGCCCGCCGACGGCGCCGTCCCGGACGACAGCAGCAACCTGGAGCCGCTGTTCCGCACGCTGCTGGACACCATCCCCGCGCCCGCGTACGACGAGGGCGCGCCGCTGCAGGCCCACGTCACCAACCTCGACGCCTCGCCGTTCCTGGGCCGGCTCGCGCTGTGCCGGGTCCGCCAGGGCACCATCAGCAAGGGCCAGACCGTGGCCTGGTGCCGCACCGACGGCAGCACCCAGCGGGTACGCATCTCCGAGCTGCTGATGACCGAGGGGCTGGAGCGCAAGCCGGCCGAGTCCGCCGGGCCGGGCGACATCATCGCCGTCGCCGGCATCCCGGAGATCATGATCGGTGAGACGCTGGCCGACGCCGAGAACCCGGTGCCGCTGCCGCTGATCACCGTGGACGAGCCGGCCATCTCGATGACCATCGGCACCAACAACTCGCCGCTGGTCGGCCGGGTCAAGGGCGCCAAGGTCACCGCCCGGATGGTCAAGGACCGGCTCGACAAGGAGCTGATCGGCAACGTGTCGCTGCGGGTGCTGCCCACCGAGCGGCCGGACGCCTGGGAGGTGCAGGGCCGCGGCGAGCTGGCCCTGGCGATCCTGGTCGAGCAGATGCGCCGCGAGTCCTTCGAGCTGACCGTCGGCAAGCCGCAGGTCGTCACCAAGGAGATCGACGGCAAGACCTGCGAGCCGGTCGAGCGGCTGACCATCGACTCCCCGGAGGAGTACCTGGGCGCCATCACCCAGCTCCTGGCTACCCGCAAGGGCCGGATGGAGCAGCTGGTCAACCACGGCACCGGCTGGATCCGGATGGAGTGGCTGGTCCCGGCGCGCGGCCTGATCGGCTTCCGGACCGAGTTCCTCACCGAGACCCGCGGCACCGGCATCCTGCACCACGTCTTCGAGTCGTACGAGCCGTGGTTCGGCGAGCTGCGCACCCGCAACAACGGGTCGCTGGTCGCCGACCGGTCCGGCGCGGTCACCGCGTTCGCGATGACCAACCTCCAGGAGCGCGGCCAGCTCTTCGTCGAGCCGGGCACCGAGGTGTACGAGGGCATGATCGTCGGCGAGAACTCCCGCTCCGACGACATGGACGTCAACATCACCAAGGAGAAGAAGCTCACCAACATGCGCTCGTCCACCGCGGACGAGACCGAGAAGCTGATCCCGCCGCGCAAGCTGTCCCTGGAGCAGGCGCTGGAGTTCTGCCGCGAGGACGAGTGCGTCGAGGTCACCCCGGCCGCGGTGCGCATCCGCAAGGTGGTGCTGGACCAGACCCAGCGCGGCCGGATGGCCGCCCGCCGCAAGCACGCCGGCTGACCCGCCGCCCGCTCACGAGCCCACAACCGGAGCCCGGCCCGCCCCTTCGGCGGACCGGGCTCCCCCCCTTCCCACCGGTCGCCGGTCGCCGGTCGCCGGTCGCCGGTCGCCGGTCGATCATGAGGTTGGCGGCAGTTCCGGAGATCAAGTCCGCCGCCAACTTCATGATCGACGGGCGGGCGGACGATCTTGGTACGAAATGGCCCTCCTGGGGGGCGCTTTCCTTCCAAGATCTCCGCGCGTCTCGTTGTGTGGACGCGGGATCCCGGTGCTCGGGATCAGGCGACGAGGGCGGCCGGTGCGGGCAGGGCGGGGGTGAGGCG